>DAIDKD010000024.1 GCA_027451065.1 Bacillaceae bacterium
ATGATATAATGTTTTTGAAGGTAGGTGATAAAATTGGCAACGATTCTTTTGTTAGAAGATGATAAAATGCTAAGCACAGGAATTCAAATAGCGCTACAGAAAGACCATCACAAAGTAATTCCTGCATACAGCTTTTTTGAAGGGGTAGAAAAATATACCCAGCAACAGATTGATTTATTTTTATTGGACATACAATTGCCTGATGGGAACGGATTGATGTTTTGCAAGAAGATTCGTGAAACAGTAAATCATCCTATCATTTTTCTGACCGCCAACGATACGGAGCAAGATATGTTAGCTGGTTATCAAGCTGGTTGTGATGATTATATGACGAAGCCATTTTCAATTGAAGTACTCAGGCAAAAAGTAATGGTTGTTCTGCGTCGTTTCAACAACGGTTGTGATGGACCTCACTTGTTTCAATATAAGGATTTGGAAGTGAATTTTGATCGAATGCTTGTGACGAAAAAAGGAGAACCATGTAAACTAACCGCAACTGAATACAAGTTACTAGAATATATGATTATCAACAAAGGGAAAGTGTTAACCCGTGCCATGCTTTTAGAAAAAAATTGGGACATAGACGGAAACTATATTGATGAAAATACACTGAGTGTGTACGTCCGTCGATTACGTCAGAAATTAGAGGATGATCCGAAACATCCTGAATACATTCATACAGTGTTCGGTATCGGATACACTTTTGGGACATAGTGATGAAACGAACGAATCTCTTAAGAAAAATCATATACATATTAGCTATAATGAATAGTTTAGCGATACCTATTGTGGCATGGCTTAAAGGAGCAGACCTGACTATTATTCTATTATATGGAGCAGGGGCACTTGGTTTCATTAGTATGGTTTGGTTGATGGATAAGCTCCATCAATCTTACACAGATAGCTTACTTCTTGAACTTTCCAAGTTAGTTGAAAGTATGATTGATGTGAGAGAGGATTACGTCTTTTCTGATGTAGAAGATACACTGCTCTCAAAATTACAAAATCAAATCATCAAGCTAAGCAGCATATTAAAAGCCCATAACAAAGCAATACGTACAGAAAAAAATGAAATGAAATCATTCATTTCGGACATAGCTCATCAAATTAAAACCCCTGTAGCATCTATTAAAATGTTTGGTGATTTATTACAGGAATCTGACGTAAGTGACCACCAACGAAGTGAGTATTTACAAATGCTCGGAAAGTCACTTGATAAGCTAGTTTTTTTAACAGATAGTTTAATAAAAATGTCCCAGCTTGAAAGTGGCATCATCAATCTCAAACAAGAAGTGGCAAATTTACAGGAGCCAATTTTACAAGCTGTGAAACAAGTGTATCAAAAGGCCAATAAAAAGAACATTGACATTTCATTTGTGGAAGAGAGCAACATCACATTACAAATTGATAGAAATTGGACAGGGGAAGCAATTTTTAATATGTTAGACAATGCTGTGAAGTACACACCTAGCAGTGGGAAAATTATCATAACCGTTCGTACATACGAATTTTTTGCCAGAATAGATATTTCGGATAATGGAAAAGCCATTTCTGAAGCAGAACAGGGAAAAATTTTCCAACGTTTTTATCGTGGACAAGGGTCCGATGATGTGGAAGGAGTAGGGATTGGGCTTTATCTTAGTCGAAAAATCATTACCAATCAAGGTGGTTATATAAAAGTGAAATCGGATCAGGGGGGTAATACTTTTTCGGTGTTTTTACCGTTAAAGTGAAAGAGTCTGTACTAAGATAGGCTGTATTGTATGGTAGTGAATTTTCTCGAGAGATAAGAAAGCATAAAAATTTTCGTATCAAAATCCGTGCTGAGCAGTTGGAATATTTTATTAAAAGTCAAGATATCTTTTAGAATGTGTGATAATAATGCGTTTCTATATAATGTCAGACATTCTATTGGATAAAAGCAAAAGAAAAAGAGTTGTAATAAATGAGGTCATTTAGAGGTCTAATAAATAACAAAGTACATCTCTATAAATATTTTTATTTAATGAGTGACATTAAAGGCAAACCCCTATTGTGCCGATAAAAAGGGACAATAGGGGTTTGCCTTTAATTTTACATGGTATACTGTTCAGCAAAGTAAGGTGTGAAAATTTAAAAAAAGGTAATGTGAAAATAAAAAACATACCAATCTTTTTTTCTCACAAGAAAAACGATTGGTATGTTTTTTTATCATATACACTTTTCCATCATTATAAGACTAAAATATCTGTCGAATTTCTTTCCTATATTTTGTAATTTGCCGCATTCAACGAATCCATTCTTTTTGTGAAATCTTATGCTCTTAATGTTTTCCGATGAAATATCTACCAATAGTTTTCTTACCCCTCTTTTTCTTGCTTCATCCTCAAGTCTTTTCAGAATAACAGTGCCAATCCCTTTGCCTATATGTTTAGGATGGATAAAATACATCGGTTCAGCTACTTCCGAAAAAGTAGATATAGGCATATACGGCTCAAGTGTACAAAAACCAACAATCATGCCTTGATCATCCTTAACAGCAAAACCGCAATGGTTTTCGTTGTTGCTCATGAAATTAAGAAAGTATTCATTATCAACCTCATGCTCGCGATAGGCACTTGTCGTTTCTCGAATATAATAGTTGAGTATTCGGATAACATTCTCTTGGTGTTCAAGCTTAAAGCCCTCAAATAAATACTCCATTCAATCATCCTCCCTGTATTATTGCAAAACCCGTTACAGCCAACGATCCATTACTATTAAAAATGCCATATCCTGCGTATTATTTAAGGATATATCTTTTCAGACTTTCCCATAATACATAACCATTCGTTTTATTGAATGATAGTTTAATACGCACTTTAGACTACCGCTAATACCTCGGCACAATGGGAATACACAAATGTCATTTACGTTAATGCCAAGTTTATCAGCATTTTCAAACATATAATCCAACATAGCACTTACATCGGCATATTTATCTGACCGCCACCGTTCACAAACAATACGGTTGGAAATTGGAATGGAATAAAGTCAGATAGGTAATAAATGTCAAAGGTCTGTTGAATATTATTAACTGTTCGTTAGGAAGGAGTATGATCCCAAAGGTGCCTAACGTTACTGTCCAATAATTGTAGTTTTTTACCTGTTAATATTTTTAGCATAACTTCACACTTGTTTATGTCGGGTTTATGGATTAAAATCTAAACAATTTTATTAAAAATTACGCTCTTTTCTTTAAGAGAGATTTTTCCAACTTCATAACCATATTGAATTAATTCTTTTTTGTAATTCAAAAAAGAATGATCTATCTTGATTCCTGCAATCTCATGGATTTCATCGAAAGTTAATTTAATCAGTTGGCTACCGTTTCTTTGAACAAATTCCCATAGCAAATTGTATTTACTCATAACATTTCACTTCCTTGTATATAAATTTCTGGTATGTTCTTAATCACTCTAAATTTCCTTTATTTTAACACTAAAAGAAGTTTTACGAAAATATTTTAATGCACAGTCCGTCCATAATTGTGTAGTAAATCTTTAAAAGAACTGGGCGGGGGGTGCTCGGTTTTTCTTTGCAGAAATCTCAACAAACTAATGATTTTTTATTTGTTGGAGTTTCTTGTAATATGTAATATTTTCGATTTTTTCAATGTATTCAGATATAATTTATTAGTACAGAAAAATGGAGCAAGTCATAGGGGAGATGTGTATGCAATATACAATATTGCTTGTAGAAGATGAGGATATTTTACGGGAAATTGCCAAAGATTATTTTTTAAATGAAGGATATCAAGTATTAGAAGCACAAGATGGGAGAGAGGCTTTGTCTTTATTTAATGAAAATGAAGTTGATTTAGTTGTTCTTGATATTATGTTGCCGGAAGTTGATGGTTGGTCTGTTTGTCAACGTATTCGCAAAGTGTCTCAAGTGCCGATTATTATGTTGACTGCTAGAGTAGATGAGGATGATACGCTACTGGGATTTACGTTAGGTGCCGATGATTATGTAACGAAGCCCTATAGTCCGCCGATTTTACTCGCACGAGCGAAACGATTACTGGAAAGTCGTGCCAATCAAAAAAATCCTGTAGATAATCACATGTTATCTATGTATGGTATTGAAGTTCACTATTTATCTCGAATTGTAAAAGTAGATGGGGAAGATATTAAATTGACTCATACGGAATTTGAAATATTGGTCTATTTAATGGAAAACAAAGGCATTGTAATTACGAGGGAACAACTGATAATGAAGGTTTGGGGCTATGAATTTGTCGGTGATGATCGAACCATTAACAGCCATATTCGTAATTTACGTCATAAACTAGGGGAAAAGGCCAAGTATATTGTTACCATTGTTCGGACTGGCTATAAATTTGGTGAATAGAATGAGACTAGGTATCGTTCAAAAGCTGTTTCTTTTCACAACGGGTTTATGTATGTTTATTTTGTTTGTTGTTTTTGTAGGCCAAACATTCTTTTTTCAAAAATATTATGCTAGTCGGAAAGTAAACGATATAAAGACATATATCAGCACATTCCAACAAAATTATGCAGAGAGTGGTGGTGATACAGCTACCGTACAGAGAATGGAACAAGACTTTTACCGTGAACATGGAACATGGATTACATTGTTAGATCAAGATGGAAATATAAAATATGCAGAAGATTTTTATTTGGAAGTTGAATGGGAAAATACATACGCTATTGATAGGGATGAGGTATCTCAACCAACAGCAATAAAGATACCGCTCTATCACTTTATTAATGTAGATGAGCTACCGCGAAACGAAGAAGAGTGGTCCTATTTAATAGGAACAGAGATTATTGGATCGGGGATAGAAAGGGATGATGCCTTTATTCCAGTGATGCTTTTAGGTCAACAAATTCCAGATTGGGAGAACCCAACCTTATCTAAGTTGCTGAAGGAATCGGAGCTGGAGAGTACGACAGTTATCATAAGGGAAGATACTAGTACTGTGTCGGAAAGCTTATTTTTGCAGATGAGGGGAACTATTACAGGATTGACCTTACCTGATATGAATCAAACATCTACTTGGATTTACTCTACACCACTTTTTTTAGCGCAGATTCAAGAATTTCAAGGAAATATATTATTTGATGAGGAGAAGGTACCTAGTACAACGGAAAGTTTTGATTATGAAATAAATGATGTGCAATACAAGGTTTTTATTGAACCGATACAGGAAAGTGATGGAACGACAACGTATATTTTTGCAATGGCCTCTTTGCAACCGGTAAATGAGGCAGTGCAAATGATTCAAGATTATTATATTTACGTGATTTTGTTTGTGTTTGTCCTTATTTTCTTGGCCTCCTTTTACTATTCTAAACAGATTGCCAAGCCACTGTTAACTATCAATAGTGTGACGGAAAAAATTGTTCAGTTGGATTTCACAGAAAAAGTACACGTGTCTTCGAAAGACGAGATAGGTGATTTGTCGAGAAATATAAATACATTGTCAGATGAGCTACATAGTCATATCCAACAACTACATGAAGATATTGAGAAAGAACGAGCGTTGGAAAAAACACGGAAAGAATTTATTTCTAATGTTTCTCATGAATTGAAAACACCTCTTAGTGTGATGAAAAGCTGTATTTCTATTTTAAAAGATGGAGTGGCTCCCCAGAAGCGAGATTATTATTTTCAAGCAATGGAAAAAGAAGTGGACAAAATGGATGTCCTCATTCTGGATATGTTAGAATTGGCAAAGCTTGAGTCGGGCACCTATAAAATGGAGAAAAATATCTTTTATGTAGATGAAATAGTGATGGATATTACCAAAAAATTAGCAGGGGAAATGGATAGAAGAGAACTCGTACTAGAAACCCAGCTCTTGCCAATTCAAGTATACGCCAATCAACGCTATATTGAGCAAGTGATTACGAATTTTGTTACCAATGCTATTTTTCATACTTCATCGAAAGAAAAAATTATTATCACGATGGCAGTAGAAACAGATAGAGTGAAGGTATCAGTAGAAAATACAGGTGCCCATATACCAGCTGAGCAATTGGAAAAAGTATGGGAACAGTTTTACCGTGGTGATTCATCTCGGAAGCGATCAGAAGGTGGAACTGGGTTAGGACTGGCAATCTCTAAAAATATTTTAGCGCTTCACCAAGTGGAATATGGGGCGAGAAATACAGATGATGGTGTTTTGTTTTTCTTTTATTTACCGATAAGCAAAGAGTAGGTGGAAAGAAACGATGACGAAAATGGATAGGAGGGAAAATAATGAAGAAAGCAATGGGGCTGTTTTTAAAGTTAGCTATTCTTGTAGTGTACGCTCTTCTATTAAATCGAGTATGTGAGTTACTACAATTTGGTGGAGTTCGCAGTAGACTTCCGATCATTGTGTTTTTCTTTATATTGCTACTTATTTTAGCGGGAAGTAGTTTTTTTATATCTCGCCAAAAAAAGAAACAAGTAAGCAGGAAAGGAAGAGTGTTCCGTTATGGCTATATCATCATTGCTGGAGTTCTGACAGTAAATGCTAGCTATCGTATTTATCAAAGCGGAACGAATTATGGTGGAGAGCTAGCATGGTTTCTTGAGAGATGGTTTCACCAAAAAGAGATTGCATTAGAGCATAGTAATTTATACGAAACTGGTATAACAGGAATCATTGAAGATATTGAGAAGAGAATGGATTTACCGGAGGAACTTTATCTAGGAGATTCATTTTCTCTTAGCTTCAATCCAGATGGGGAGATAACCAAGGTTGACTTTTCCATGTATGGAAAAAATGACCAGAATGAGACAAAAGGATTTTTAGTTGTTTACGATAAACAAACTAGTAATAAAATGACCATTTATAAAGAAGTAAACTTAAATGGTAGTTACGAAGAGACAAAGCAATTGGCAATATTACAAGACACAATCAATGCTGTTTTTTTGAACAGACCTTTTCAGGCATGGAGTGAATTGAAAAAGCCTTATGTCTTAACGTATCATGGAGAACGAGATTGGGGTTATAACCCTGCTGGAATCATTTACATTAACGCAGAACAAGAGGAACAAAAAGCTGCACATCCCTATGCAAAAATAGTCGGGTGCACACTTTCCGTGACATTTGAGGGGTATAGTGAGGTGAATTTTCCAGAAGAGAAATATATTCCTCATAGATATCTCTTGGTAGACGATATAAAATCAATTCCGTGGGAAGATCCTAATTCTCAGTTAGTAATGGAAGCAGAGAAACAACGGCAAAAGGAAATGACAGAAGCAAGGTCAGCTTCAGAAGCTTATCTTGACACAGAAATAGGGTATCGTCTTTATGAAGTAGACGCAGCTCTAGGTAGCAGGCTTTATTCCTTACAAAAAACAGTGAATGGTGGAGAGGAATGGACGGTGGTAAATCCAGATCCTTTTGGCGGAAGTACTGGAATGGGAGCAGAATTACAGTTTCTTGATGAAGACTTGGGGTTTTTATATCTCAGTCATAGTGGTGGAGCTAATGGAGAGGTTTATATAACAAGAGACGGTGGAACTACTGTAACTTTGATATCTTTAGAATTGCCACAAATTGATTTAGGCGGAGGTACAGTGTCGGAGGTGTATGATACGCCCAAAAATGTTATAGAAGAAGAGAACGAACTGATTCTTGAAATTGGTCAAGGAGCTGATGGTGATTACAATGGAGGAGATAGTATTTATTTCTATTCAGATGATCAAGGAGAAACGTGGCGTCAGAAATAAAGTGAAACTTTTTTCAGTAGGGTTTTTCTTTCATCATTACTGCCAGTTAATGATGGACAAATGAACCGACATTTTACAATTTTTTTAGAACGAAAACCCCAGGCTTAGCCTAGGGTTTTCGTTCTAAAAAAATGATTGACCTACTTCATATTTATCATCTAGGACCAGAATACCTTTCTCCTTCGGTGCATCTGGCAAATTCAGCTCACGAGCAGAACAAATCATTCCGGAAGAATCTACACCGCGCAATTGAGCATCTTTAATAATTAAACCACTTGGCATTACCGCTCCTACTTTGGCAACAACAACTTTCTGCCCTTGCTCTATGTTAGGTGCACCACATACGATTTGAAGCAATTCTGTTCCTACATTTACTTTACACACACTTAGCTTGTCGGCATCTGGATGCTTTTCTCTCTCTTCCACATAGCCAACGACAAATTTTGGTGAAAAGTCAGCTTCTAGTACGTCTGTGAAACCATTTTTCTGCAAAATATCATTTAGTTTGGCAACTAATTCTTCTGTTAATGTAACCAAACCATTCTCTTTTATATCCATATATGTAGATGCTTGGAAAATATTAAATCCACCTACTTCATTGGTTTCTTTATCGTACACTTTCGCTACATCGCCTTTGCGGTCAAAAGTACGCTTTTCTAATTCAATATCCTTAAATATGACAATCAGTGTATCTCCGATTCCTTCTTTGTTGTAAAATACGTTCACTATTCTCATCCTTCCTGCACATACGCTAAACCGACATATTGTTTACGTTCTGTTTTCGTTCTCATCACTACCGCTTTTCTTCGTTTTCCCAAGAATAAAGATTGGCTCTAGTTCACCTTCTTCATACAAAAATGATAAAGAAGTGATTGGAATAAGCCCATTGGCGAAGAATTGAAATGTCATTTGTGCAATAATATCATACCCTACTTCATTGCGAATGTCAGCAATAATGAGAACATCTTGATGTGGTACTGCAACGACCATCGTACCTTCTATTCGCTGTTCATATTCCTTCAGCAATGCCTCATTCAAAACACGACTTGCATCATATCCATCATTGGCACGAAAAAAGTAAAAAATATTCCCCGCCACTTCATCTTGCTTCAATACAGATTGTAGAGAAGACAGGTTTTTAGAAGCTATGTTTCTTATTTCTTCCAAATCTACTTCTTTGAGTACTTCTACATCAAGTAAGCGATAGGTGTTTCCCATATCCTCTGCATAATAAATCTTCGTCTCAGCTGTATGGTCATCAATTAAAAATTTTACACCTTGCTTATTTTCCTTTGGAAAGGACGATGCACGAATAACTGGAAATATTTTTTCCTTGTGAATGTCATTGGCTTCTTTTTTCATGGCACTTATTGTTTCTTCTACATAATAGACTACTTCATCAATAGCTTCTTCTTTTTTTTCTTGGTACTTAGCAGTAATTCCTGGCAAAGAAAGAACAACACCTTTTTGCGTTTCTTTGTCCTCCACCCTCAAAGTATTCTTCTCTTTGTCAAATTGGAATGAGAATGTATGATGTTCCAGACGTGCTTCTATTAATCCTTTTACGTACTGGCTATCTATTTTCATTATCTTAACCCAGCCAAAAATTCCGTAATCTGCTCTTTCGTTTTACGATTTTTGTTTACGAAGCGTCCAATTTCATTGCCTTTATCATAAACAAGAAAACTAGGAATACCAAAAATATCCAACTCAATACAAGTATCAATAAATTTATCTCGATCTACATAATAAAAAGTAAAATCTTTGTTTTCCTCAAGAAGTTCTGGTAAAAATACATCTAGAAAATGACAATCAGGACACCAGTCCGCTGAAAATAAGAAAACTGTTTTTTCTCCATTTTTTGCTGCTTCTAGTTGTTCAATACTTTGAATTTTTTCCATGTCTAACCCTCCAATGGTAATTTCATATCCCCTTCACGAATCCATCCAATTTTTCTCATCCACTCTGATAATACCAAACTAATGATTGCTGGTGCAATAATGTGCAACAGAACAACCTTCAAAACTACATCAGTTGTAAAGCCCATAGATGTAAAAGTCATAATTTGTCCCACAAATCCAGATGTTCCCATGCCAGCTCCAGCTGCTTCATTGGTCATAGAAAAAACAGTGGTTCCAATCGGCCCTAAAATAGCTCCTGCCAATGTTGGCGGTATGAGAATTCGTGGGTTCCTTACAATGTTAGGAACTTGAAGCATAGATGTACCGATTCCTTGAGCGATAACTCCTTGCATTTTATTTTCTCGATAGCTGATGACTGCAAAGCCAATCATTTGTGCACTACAGCCAATGGTCGCTGCTCCTGCTGCTAGTCCTTGTAAATTAAGCATGATGGCGATCGCAGCACTAGAAATAGGTGCCGTAAGTGCGAGCCCCATTAAAGCCGAAATGAAGGTTCCCATAATAATAGGTCTTTGTTCAGCCAGCAGCATAATCAAGTTTCCAAAATTAGTAAGAGCTGCCTCCAACGGTATTCCAACAAGAATTGCAACGACATAGCCAATAATAATCGTAACCAACGGTGTCACAATAATGTCTACTTTTGTTTCTCTACTGACAGTTTTTCCGAACTCGGTGGCAACTAAGGCAGCAAAGTAACTGCCTGCTGGTCCTCCCAGTGTTGCTCCGATTGTTCCTGTAAAAACAGATGCAAATAGTACAAGAGGTGGAGCCTTTAAACCGTAAGCTACGGCAACACCGATTCCGGCACCCATCATTGCCATGGCTCCATCTCCCATGACAACAAGGTGTTCTATTTGGAGTTGTTGTCCGATGGTTCTAACAATCAGTCCGATGATGAGAGTAGAAAAAACACCTAGTGCCATAGAGCTTAGAGCTGTTACAAAATAATCTCTAGGGGAGAGAGTGACACCTTTTTTATGTAGAAACGCAATCATACTATTTTCCTTTCTTGTATTCATATTGTCCTAATAACAACTTAGTTACGTGGATAAACATCTCTTTTCTATCAACATATCCATTTGTAAAAATTCCAATAGCTCCTTCATGCTCACGAATATTCTCTCTTTTCGTGTATTCATCCATTAATTTCCCCAACTCTACCCCATTCATCAACGGTAGCTCAAACTCTTCCGGTAATAATATTCTTGCACCACTAGCGACTACCGTTATCTGCCCATCTGTCAATGCTCCCCAATTACATAAGAAAATCCCTTGCGGTGCTTCTAACACACCACCCTCTAGACCAATTCCAATGTCTGCTTTTCCTTGCTCTCTCGCATTCACAGCCCGATTCATCGCTCCCTGCATGGTCTCTTGGTCAGAAAATGGCTGGGGTGACACCCCTGAAGGAACCTCCTCACAAGAAAAAATTGCTTCTTTATGGTAGTAATGACAGCATACTTCCTTTATAGCATTAACTTTCGCTTTGTTCGTTGTTCCTATTGCTATTTTCACATTACACATTCTCTTTAATCGTCTCCAATGTAGTTCGATCCAGATTTCTCACCAATGTCACAAGTAATTCTTTGGCAGCCAAATAATCATCTACATGAATAATAGAAGCACTAGTATGGACATAGCGAGAACAAATTCCAATAATGGACGATGGGACCCCACGATTAGATAGATGAACACTTCCTGCATCTGTTCCGCCATTCGGTGCTACAAAATATTGATACGGAATTTTATTTGTTTCAGCTGTATCAAGAATATATTCACGAATACCACGGTGAGTAATCATCGTTCGGTCATAGATGCGCAGCAAAGCTCCTTTTCCTAAATATCCGAATACATCTTTGGCCCCTGACATGTCATTGGCAGGGCTTGCATCTAATCCGAAGAAAATATCTGGCTGAATCATGTTTGCAGCAGTTTTTGCACCACGAAGCCCTACTTCCTCCTGTACTGTTGCTCCTGAGAACAACGTGTTTGGAAGCTTTTCATCCTTCAATTCTTTCAATAATTCTATTGCCAATCCACAGCCGTAACGATTATCCCAAGCCTTAGCCAAAATTTTCTTCTCATTAGCAAGAGGAGTAAACGGCATGAGCGGTACAATCTGTTGCCCAGGCTTGATACCTATTTTCTTCGCATCTTCTGCGTCGTCTGCACCGATATCTATTAGCATGTTTTTTATATCCATTGGCTTGTTGCGTTGACTTTCATCTAGTAGGTGAGGTGGAATAGAGCTAATTACACCTACTACCGGTCCATTATCTGTCATGATTTGGATGCGCTGAGCAAGCAATACTTGACTCCACCAGCCACCCAGCGTTTGAAAACGAATTAATCCCGCTTCACTGATACCTGTCACCATGAAGCCAACTTCATCCATATGTCCCGCTACCATTACTCGAGGATCATTTTCAGCACCTTTTTTCACTGCAAAGATACTACCAAGTCCATCTTGAATGATTTCATCAGCATATGGCTCCATTTCTTTTTTCATGAATCGTCTTACATCATGTTCAAAACCAGGTGCTCCTTGAAGTTCTGTCAAAAATTTAAACAGTTGCATTGTTTCTTCTGTCATAAGAACCGCCTCTTTCTATTTTTTTCTATTGTATCGAAATTTTTGACATTTTTCTACAAAAATATGCCCATGGTAGAGGAAGAAGTAGGAAAAGTATCTTGCTTTTATGGTAGAATGGGAGATAGTTACATATGATTCATGGGGCGTAATGCGACTCTCAAATCCCCCCTATTATTGATTATATTTTGTAAAAGGAGATGGTTTTATGAATTGGAAAAATTTTGCTACTGGTGTTGGTATCGGTGTAGGTATTGGTGCTGCTCTCGGAATCAGTTGCCTTCTTCACAAAAAATGTGCTTGCGGAAATATCAACCCTGAAAAAGCGCTTTCCATCGCTAAAGATGCTTTTACTTCCAAAGGAGAATTAAGTGGTTCTTGGATTCAAATGATTCCTGAACAGTTTGAGCAATATGGACTAACTTATGAAGTATATCGTGGTGGTATAACTGTAAAAGAAACAGATCAACACAAGCGCTACGAATTCCTCGTAGATGCAACAACTGGTTCTGTTATTTATGTTTCAGAAGTAGATGAAACAACACTTATTTAAATAGAGAGGCTCGGTCAATAGGGTAAAAAACGCCCTATTGACCAAGCCTCAGCAAAAACTGACAATATGAAAATACAGTAATATCAATGGATTTAATAATTGTCAGCTTTTGCATTTTTTTTAAAATTTTTATTAATGGGTTAGGCTCTTTCAGCAGACTATCTGAGAAGAAAAGTTTCTTCTCAGATAGTCTGCCTTTTCGTTTTTTCACGAAAAAGTTCTCATGTTGAGTGTACATAATCATATAGGGCTTAAGGCTTATTTCATTTTCCTACGAAGGTTCGTTGTTTATATTTTCACCATATAATAATATAATAGTTGAGGGAAGTAATAATAGAAAAGAGGGAGAAAAATGAATTTGGGAATTTTTACGGATACTTATTATCCGCAAGTAAACGGGGTAGCAACTTCTATCTTTGTCTTAAAAGAAAGCTTAGAGAAATTAGGGCATGAAGTGCATGTTTTCACAACATCAGATGGGGAAATAAAAACAATAGAAAAAAATGTCTACAGGGTACCAAGTATCCCTGTCGTTTGCAAAAGACGACTAGGAATGTTTTATCATGCACGATTAGCAAAATTAATAAAAAAATTAAACCTTGATGTGATTCATACTCATACAGAATTTTCATTAGGAATTTTCGGAAGAATGATGGCAAAGGAATTAAATATTCCATTGGTTCATACGTACCATACTATTTATGAGGACTACACACATTATATTGCCAAATTTCCTAAGTTAGATTCACTTGCGAAAGTAGCCGCAAGAAAAATCAGTGCAAATTTCTGTAACTCAGCCAATATGCTAATCGTACCTACTGAGAAAGTGGAAAATTTACTTGTATCCTATGGGGTAGAAGGCAATATATCTGTCATTCCAACTGGCATTCATTTAGAAAAATTTGCACCGACTAATTATCGTTATCAAGATATACAAGATGTACGTTCCTCCTTGGGCGTGGAGGCCACTGATAAAGTGATTCTCTATATTGGGAGAATATCGAAAGAAAAAAATATAGAGGAACTGTTAGAAAACCTACAACCTTATTTTCAAGAAAAAGAGGATGTTAAATTCGTTTTAATTGGAGATGGACCTGCTAAAGAAGGTTTGGAAGATTTAGCGAAAGAACTAGGGATAGAAAATCAAGTAATATTTGCTGGAGAAAAGCCATGGAATACGATTGGTAAGTATTATCAGGTAGGAGACGTTTTTGTTAGTGCCTCTCAAAGTGAAACCCAAGGAATCACATATATTGAAGCATTAGCATCAGGATTACCAGTTGTAGCAAAAGCTGATTCTTGTTTAGATGGCGTCATACAAAATAATGTGAATGGCTATACGTTCAACAATAAAGCAGATTTTCTGCACGAGTTAGATAGTATCTTAGTTAATGAACACCATAAAGAAAAACTCTCTTTTCATGCCATTCAATCAACTGAAAAGTTTTCTGTGAAGCACTTTTCCAAAAATGTAGAAAACGTATATGCAGAAGTAATCCGATGGCATCGTTTTTCAAAAGAAGCACAGGATTTTTACGCAGATGTTGTTTAGATGAAACATTGACTCGATGAAAAATGAAGGTGAGAACAGCATGGCAGACAAAAAGCAAATTTTAAACAAGCTATTTCATTGTATATCTCTTATTGGAATTATTCTAACAATCATCTTTTGTGTTTATGGCTATCAACTAGGTATTTTTCATTCCACTGACATGCTGAGTGAATTCATCTCACAAGTAAGTTTTTTTGGAGTTCTTGTTTTTATTAGTATTCAAGTAGTTATTCCAATTATTCCAAGGGAAATAACTATCAAAAAATTCACAACCATTCTTCTTGTTTGCAAGCCTGTTTCTCTACTTGCATATGGCTTTGGACTGAAAGCAGTGATGCAGTGGGTCGTGACAATATTGTGATTGTGATATCACCTTTTCACAACAGATTAGCTATTAAAATTGGCAATTCTCAAAAGCCTTGGTATCATTGGACTTATGAGATTGCCAATTTTTGCGTGGTTGACTAAGTCGTTCTATTTTTTAGCTCATTGAATTAACTCTCTTATCTATTTAGTTTGTACAGCAACATAACAGCGTTAAAACGAATACAGCAAGCATAGGAGGATTTTTTGCATATGAACAAGAAAAACGAATTCCTTACCATTGGAGAGTTATCCAATGTAACAGGAGTGAATAAAAAGTCTTTGATTTATTATGAAAAACTAGGTCTCTTAACACCTATCTATGTAAATCCTGAAACCAGATATCGATATTATTCATTGTCACAATTTCATATCGTAGAAGCTATTCAAATTTGTGTAGAATTAAATATCCCTCTAAAAAGCTTAAAAAACTTTATCAATAGTGACCAAACAATGAATTTCACGGCACTTTTTGATTATGGTGAGAAACTGGCAGAAAAAAAAATTAAAGCTATTCGTAAAGGGCTAGATTATATTCATCAGGCCCAAGAAGAAATGGAAAGAATTAAGAAATATAAAGCTACAAAGGATACTTACATAAGAAACATTCCAGAAAAACTTTGCTATGTTTCACCTTATGACCCAAAGCTAGGGAATAGAGCATATTATACTGAAATGACCAAACTATATGAGAAACTAGAAAATGATGGCTTTGAACCTTTTTATGAACAAGGGATATTATACGAGTACCTACCTAATGAAATAAAACGGTATATTTTTATTGAAATTATGCCAACCACTGATGTTCATGAAAATATAAAAAGAATCCCTAGTGGCAATTATTTATGTAAGTTTGTTCCGGATTATCAAATAGAAAAAACCCCTGAGTTATTTCCAGAGTTATTCACAGAAGGAAAATATGTTTTAGCTATAGAAGTAGAAGTTTTTGACGACACCCCTCAAGAGTACAACTTGATAAACGAATTGCAGATTTTTTTAGATGGAGAAAAAATAATATGGGAGTAGCATTAGTTTGACGTGGGTTTGTGAGTGTCACTTTTTAAAAAACCTTTATTATCAAAAATCCTTGACTCCCCTATTATAGGGTAGTTTATATTCAAATTAAGTTAAAAAAATATAGAGGTGTCACAAAAAAATGGACTCGAAAACGGAAAAAAATAGTAAAATACTTCATTACTCACTTATCTTCACTATCATGTATACAATAATGGCATTAATATGGGGATTTTTTAGTTCTTCTCAAGTAATACTTTTCGATGGAATAAATAATTTATTTGGTATATTTTTATCTTATGTATCTATTTTGTCTATAAAGTTTATTAGGAAGCAAGATTCAGATAACTACCCTTTTGGAAAAGAAACTTTTGAACCATTTATTGCAATTGCCCAATACTGCATTCTATTATTTATTTCCATCACGAATATTGTGAATGCTATCCAAATTATTTTAGAAGGTGGACGAAACACAGCTTTGGAATCTGGTGTTCTCTATGGGGCAGTTACTACCATATTTTCTTTTACCATTTTTATGTTCTTAAAGTACCTTGCCAAAAATAATTGTTCAGCAATAGAAGAAGTAGAAGTCATGCAATGGCGATTCGGATTTCTGTTTAGTTTGGCAGTATTTTTCGGATTTAGTATTGGTTGGATATTGACTAAAACTCCACTGGCTCCGTATGTCCAATATGTGGATCCAGTAATGAGTATTCTTATTACAACTGTATTTGTGAAAGCATCTGTCGTATCTATTATCAATTGTATGAAAGATTTATTGATAGCGAAACCCTCACAAGAACTAACTTCCTTAATCACAGAAAAAGTGAATCATATTAACAAGGATTATAACATTTGTGACATGGTTCTTCGCTTAGGAAAAGTGAGTGAACAATTGGTCATTGAAATTGATTATGTTATTAATGAAGACTCGCAGATGGACTCAATTTGCATGCAGGATGAGTTACGTGAAAAACTGGATCGTTCTTTGAAGGAAGTACCGTATGAAAAGTGGTTAAATGTGAACTTCATCGGTGATATAAAATGGGCTGACTGAAAATGAAACAAGAATATATAATAACTCAATAGATTTATTTAAAAAAGGACAGCTAGAGGCTGACCTTTTAATAAAAATTTACAAAAAATGCAAAAACTGACAATTATTAGAACCATTGATATTACTGTATTTTCATATTGTCAGTTTTTGCTGAGGCAGGGTCAATAGGGCGATTTTTGCCTTATTGACCTTGCCTCTAGCTGTCCTTTTCGTTATTCAAAGCTTTGGAAAAATAATTGTAAATTCCGCCCCTTCCCCTAATTCACTATTGACTGAAATTATTGCATGATGCTGTTCTGCAAATTGTCTAACCATCGTAAGACCCAAGCCCGTTCCCCCAGTCGCTCTGGAACGGGCTTTATCAACTCGATAAAAGCGATGAAATATTTTTTCTTGCTCCTCTTTCACTATGCCGATTCCTGTGTCAATCACTTTTAGGGAAATACCTTCATCCTCTTGCTGTAGGTCTACTGTGATATTCCCATGCTCTTCTGTATATTTCTTAGCATTATCAATTAATATAATACACATTTGCCGTAGTTGCTCTTCATTTCCATAGATAATTAAATTATCTTGGATATTTGTATGCAAAGAGATATCTTTTTCATTTCTCCAATATGACTGAATTGCATCTTCGACTATTTTGCTAATATCAACGGTAGTTTTTTCCACTTCAAAATTTTCCTGCTTTACCATTGCTAACAGTTGAGCAATAAGTGTTTCCATTCGGCTTGATTCTTGATAAATTGCTTCTAAGGCATCATCGACAATTTCAGGATGTTGCTTTCCTCTTCTTCTAATTAAGCTTACATTGCCATGAATTGCTGCAATTGGCGTTCTCAGTTCATGGGAGGCATTGGCAACAAAACTTTTTTCATTCTCAATATAACTATCCAGCTCTAACATGAGACTATTGAACGCATTCCCTAAATCCACTATCTCCTCTGGTTTGGTTGGAACATCCACACCTTTTCCCAATTCTTTTTTAAAATCAATCTCATTGACGGATTCTGTCAACTTCGTAATGGGACGAATATGTTTCTTTGTAATCATAATGATTAAAGCTACCCCGATAATTGTAGCAATAAACGTCACAATAAACAGAATGCCACTTAGAAGTTGGATGAAATCAGTAATGTTTTCAAGAGAAATATAAATCGTTACGATTTCTCCTGTTTCAAGTACAATTGTTTCCTCGCGAAATACCCCTTCTTTATCTTCATGCCAATAAACGCCCCTTAACAACGGGACTTCACCGAACTCAAATTGGTTGTCTTCGTCTCCGGCCAAAAAATCTTGCCAATCACGAGAAAAGAATATCGTGTCAGTAGTAGGAACTTCAATTTTCATGACAAAATCAGGGTATTGCTGGTAAATGCTTTCTTCCAAAAATAATCCCCAATTCACTTGTTCCGTACTTGCTGCTTCTTCAATTAATTCTGCTACTATTTGTAAATCCCGTTGTTTTTCCTGAAACAAATAAATACTTACTGTGCTAATGACAGCTATCCCAATACCTAAGACGACTGCTATTAAAATAAAT
>DAIDKD010000025.1 GCA_027451065.1 Bacillaceae bacterium
CGCCCTTATACGAAAACAAATTTAAGGTTACCCTCAGTACCTTTGGTTGTCAATGATCCATATTTTTCTATTTGGTCTCCAGCAGATAAATTAAACGAAAGCCATACAGAAAATTGGACAGGGGCACGAAAAGGGTTAATGGGTTACGTGTATATTGATGACAAAAAGTTCGTGTTTATGGGGAAAGATGATAGCGTAGACAAAATAGAACAAGTAGGTTTGCAGATTAAGCCTACCCAAACAAATTATGTTTTTGCTAATGGGCAAGTTGAGTTAAGGGTTTCTTTCATTTCTCATATTCTATTGAGTAATTTGGAAAGTATCTCAGAGCCTTTTACTTATGTAATATGCAATGTGAAATCAATAGATGGTCAAAAGCATGATGTGAGAGTAACAATAGAAGCTGAAAGTGGGATTTGTTATGACGGTGATGAACCGCAAAGAATCATAGGGGATCAGTGTGTTACTGGCGGAAATCAAATTTGTTGGATAGGGAAAGCGAAGCAATCTCCACTTAATTCATCAGGGGATTTGATTACCATTGATTGGGGTTATTTGTATGTGGCTGCTTCGGATAATAAGCAGACATCCATTACACCTACATATGATGAGGACTTGCAAAATTGTGTAGGAATTGAATGGGTAGTGGATTTTGAGAATGTATTGGAAGAGCGGGAGGCATTCGCTGTTTTCGCTTATGATGACATTCAATCCATTATGTATTTTGGTAAAGCAAAGAAAGGGTATTGGGCGAGAAATGGGCGGTCTATTTTTGATGTGATTCGTGATGCAATTGCGAACTACTCATCACATGTCATTGAGAGTAATCAATTAGATGAAGAAATCCTGACGAAGAGCAAGGAAATCGGAGGAGAAGAATACGCATTGATTTGTTCTTTATCCTACAGACAGGCAATTTCAGCTCATAAGCTTATAGCGGATGATGATGGAAAGATAGTATTTCTATCAAAGGAATGCAGTTCTAATGGATGTATTGGAACGGTTGATGTGAGCTATCCGTCTATTCCGTTATTTCTGTTGTATAATCCAGAGCTCGTCAAAGGGATGCTGAGACCGATTTTTACATTCGCCAGTATGCCAGTCTGGAAGTATGATTTTGCGCCTCATGATGTTGGGAGATACCCGTATGCGTGCGGGCAAGTGTATGGAATGAAACAGGAAAACGCTGAGCTAAATGGATTGGCATTGAAGCATGGTGATGTGCAGCCGATGATTTTTGAATACCCGAAAGAAAAAGATATTTACGAATTAAAGTATCAAATGCCGATTGAAGAGTGTGGGAATATGGTCATTATGTCCGCTTTGGTTTATCTATTTGATGGAGATCTAGAATTTATAAAAGAACATCAAGGGATATTAAAACAATGGGCAGATTATTTAGTGGAAAATGGTGGAGATCCAGGTGACCAATTATGTACAGATGATTTTGCCGGTCATTTGCATCATAATGTCAATCTTGCAGCGAAGGCGATTGTTGCCATCAAGCTATTCTCTACTCTGCTGTGGGATTTAGGTGAAGTCGAGCAGGCAGAAAAATATAGAGATATTGTCCATGAAATGGCTAGAAATTGGGAGAGGAATTCCCTATGTGATGATTATACGAAGCTTACCTTTGATAATGAAAACAGCTGGAGCTTAAAATACAATATCGTTTGGGATGATATTTTGGGACTAGAATTATTTTCAAAAGATTTGTTCCAAAAAGAAATAGATTACTATAAGAAGCAAGTGAATCAATATGGCGTGCCGTTAGATAGCAGGGAAACGTATACGAAATCTGATTGGTTGGTATGGGTAGCGACAATGACGAATAATCGTGATGATTTCAATTGCCTGATTATGCCGTTATATCAATATTTGCAAGAGTCACCAGATAGGGTGCCATTTTCAGATTGGTATGATACAGAGTCAGGGAAGGTAATGAATTTTAAGAATAGAACTGTTCAAGGTGCTGTGTTTTTACCGTTTATAAAGAAGCAATTAAATGCGTAAGGGAGGAAAAGAAATGGAAACTTTGCATCCAAGACCACAATTTATTCGGAATGACTGGGAATCACTAGATGGAGAATGGCATTTTTCATTTGACGATGAGGCATGTGGAGACGAAAAAGGTTGGAAAGATGGGATAGAAAAAGAACAAGTGATTCAGGTACCATTCACATATGAAACAAAGAAAAGCGGCATTCACGATACATGCCATCATTCTATTGTATGGTATGAGAGAACTATCAATATAACAGAAGATAAAAATGTGCTACTTCATTTTGAAGGAGTGGACTACCGTACCACATTATGGCTAAACGGTTTAATGGTCGGGACACACGAAGGAGCTTACACTGCATTTGTATTTGATATTACAAACTTTGTCCAAAAGGGAGAAAATAAAATAGTTGTCAAAGTAGAAGATTCGATTGACTGCGCCCAGCCACGAGGAAAACAAAGGTGGTTGAAAGACAATTTTGGCTGTTGGTATGTCCAAACGACGGGCATTTGGAAAAGTGTGTGGATGGAGTATGTAGCACCAGTTCATATTGATTATGTGAAAATGACGCCTGCATATGACAAACAGGAAATCTCTATGGAGCTAGAAATGAATCAATTTCAATGTACCGAAGATATTTCCGTAAGTGCTGAAATTTCGTTTGATGGGAAAGTAATGAATAGAGTGAGCACTAGGGTGTTAAGTGGAGCGGCGAAATTAACTTCAACTGTTCTTGAAAACGGAGATCCTTGGAACATGAAAAGATGGAGCCCGGCTGAACCGAATTTATATGATGTAAAGTTTGAATTATTTCAAAATGGAAAACTTGTAGATGTGGTAAATTCCTATTTTGGAATGCGGAAGATTTCTATTGAAGGGCAAAAGATTCTTTTGAATAATGAAGAGTTGTACCAGAGGCTTATTTTAGATCAGGGTTATTGGGAAGAAAGTGATTTAACTCCGACCTCAGTGGAGGCGCTTGAGAAAGATATTAATCTTATCTTGGAAATGGGTTATAACGGTGTGAGAAAGCATCAAAAAATAGAGGACAATCGATTCCTGTATCTTTGTGATAAAAAAGGTTTACTCGTATGGTCTGAATATGCATCTACTTATACATTTAATAGATTAGCGATGGAAAGAGTGACAAGTGAATGGTTAGAGATTGTCAAACAAAATTACAATCATCCTTGTATTATTACGTGGGTGCCATTTAACGAATCTTGGGGGATCCATGATATCAGAGTAAATGAGCAACAGCAGAAATTTACTGAGGGTATCTATCATTTAACGAAAGCATTTGATGCAACCCGTCCTGTCGTAACAAATGATGGGTGGGAGCACACAATTTCCGATATTATCACCCTTCATGATTACGAAGAGTTAGGAGAAGCTTTCTCAAAAAGATACGAAGATGAACAACGACTTCTTTCAAATAAAATACAGCATGACAAGAATCGTTATCCCTTTGCGAAAGGACATCAATACAAGGGACAACCTGTGATTATTTCTGAATTTGGTGGTATCGCCTTTTGTTCCGAAAGTGGCTGGGGTTACGGAAACCAAGTGAAGGATATAGAGTCGTTTATGACAAGATTCAAAAATGTTCATCATGCGATTCAAAACTTAGACTATGTGAGCGGATATTGTTATACCCAGTTAACGGATGTGCAGCAGGAAGTGAATGGCTTACTAACAATTGATAGAGAAGCTAAAGTAGATTTAGAGGAAATTCGGAAAGTCAATACTCGTAGATTAAAATAAGCAAGGAGAGAGAAGTTAATAGAATCTTTTTTATTAACTTCTCTCTTCATATGAAGGAGAGGTACGATGGCATACAAAGAAGTCCCACAATCCATTCAAAAATTAATAGAAAAAGTAACAGCTTTAGCAAAGAATCATCCTAAATGGGTGGCAGTGTTCGAAAACTGTTTTTCCAATACTTTATTGACAACAGTAAACAGACATGAAGATGATACAACCTTCGTTTTAACAGGTGATATTCCTGCAATGTGGCTGCGTGATTCTACCGCGCAAGTGCGTCCTTATTTAGTAGTAGCCAATGAAGATGATGAAATATATAGGATGATTGCTGGGTTGGTAAAAAAGCAGTTTGAGTATATTTGCATTGATCCATATGCTAATGCCTTTAATGAGCTCGCTAATGGAAAAGGACATCAGGATGACCAGACAGAAATGAGTCCGTGGGTTTGGGAACGGAAATATGAAGTGGATTCATTGTGTTACCCGATTCAATTAGGATATTTATTATGGAAAGCGACTGGGAAAACAAATCATTTTGATGAAACTTTTACGGCAGGAGTAAGAAGGGTATTAGATGTATGGGAGCTGGAGCAGAATCATAATCACTCAGCATATCGTTTTGAAAGAGAGACTAATCGTAAAGAAGATACTTTATCTCATGGTGGAAAGGGTAGTCCTGTGCTCCCGGTGGGTATGACTTGGTCAGGGTTTAGGCCGAGTGATGATAGCTGCATCTATCATTATTTAGTGCCATCAAACATGTTCGCTGTAGTTGTTTTGGAGTATTTGGAAGTCATTTTCAGCGAGCTGATTCCAAACCATGAGATTTTTCATCGTGCGAAAGAATTAAGAGCAGCAATCAAAAAGGGGATAGAAGAATTTGCAATTGTACGAAATCAAGAGGGGAAAGAAGTCTATGCATATGAGGTAGATGGGTTTGGCAATTTTGTTATCATGGATGATGCCAATGTACCAAGTTTATTAGCGGCGCCCTATTTAGGTTATTGTGAAGAGGATGATCCTATCTATTTAGAAACACGAAAGACGTTGTTGAGTAAGGAAAACCCTTATTATTTTGATGGTGTATTTGCAAAAGGAATTGGCAGTGAGCATACACCAAAAGATTATGTTTGGCCGATAGCTTTAGCGATACAAGGTTTAACAACGAGTGACAAGATGGAAAAAGAAGAAATTTTGAATACTTTATGCAGTATTGATGCTGGAACGAACTTAATGCATGAGGGGGTTGATGTAAATAATCCTAACGAGTATACTCGCGAATGGTTCTCATGGTCTAATATGATGTTTTGTGAGTTGTTGATGGATTATTGTGGGATGCGGGTTCGGCAATGAAATGGAAGGAGATTAACATTGTGATTGGAATGATTCATATAAAAATATAGTAGCCATTGGTTAAGGGATTTGCTCGGGCACTGTTTAATCTGTTGACAATTTGACATTGAAAGTGATGCCCAACATGGACCTTCCTTGTATCAATCCCGTCTAAAATAAGGTTCAACTGCTCTTTAAAAAGTGGCGCTCCATCATCAAAATCCTCTTGACATTGTATGAAAGCGTATGATAAACTAAAACACATAAATAAGGATTGTTACTCTTCGAGGCATTACCTTAAAATGAACTTTTTTATGTTCGTTTTTTGTGTATGCTTTGAAGAGTTTTTTTGTTATCTAAGGAGGAAGACTATGTTTAATATTTTTAAGAAAAAGGAAATTGATGAAAATTTATATGCACCAGTGGACGGTAATTGTATCAACCTGGAAGATGTACCTGATAAAGTATTTTCTAGCAAGATGATGGGAGAGGGCGTTGGATTTACATTTGATAGTACAGTAGTATGTGCGCCTTGTAATGGAAAAGTTACAATGATAGCGAATACGAAACATGCATTTGGTATCGCAGGTGATAATGGTGTTGAAGTATTGGTTCATATTGGATTAGACACTGTAAATTTACAGGGAGAAGGATTCACTACTCTTGTGCAAGTGGATAAAACTGTAAAGAAAGGGACTCCTATTATTGAAATTGACAGAGCGCTCATGAGTGAAAAAGGAATTGATTTGACAACACCAATGATTGTGACAAATAGTAGTGATTTCACATTGACAACCTTGCATATTGGCGATAGGCTGATAAAAGGTGAAACAGCAGTTGTTGCTTGTAAAAAATAATCGAAGAATGGAGTCAATTTCATGAAAGTTATCAAAAAAATAAATAATAATGTGGCAATATGCTTAGATAACAACAACCATGAATTGATTGCTTTTGGAAAAGGCATCGGGTTTAAGCAAATGCCTTATGAATTAGAGGATTTAGGTGTTATCACTCGAACATATTATGGGATTAATATGAATTATTTAGGATTATTGAATGAGATTGACGAGTCCGTATTCGAAGTATGTGCTAGAATTGTGGATATTGCAAGAAATCGTATTCAAAGTGAATTGAATCCCAACCTTGTATTTACTTTAGCGGATCATGTGAATTTCGCAATTGAGCGGACGAGAAAAGGAATTATTGTGAAAAATCCTTTATTCCATGACGTTGAGAACCTATATACAACAGAGGTGAATTTAGGGAAAGAAGCATTACGACTTATTGAAAGAGAGTTGCATATTGATCTTCCTGACAGTGAAGCGATAGGTATCGCACTTCACTTCATTAACGCTGCGGAAGATTATGTCAACTCTAGTTCATCATATGATAGTGATCAGTTGATAGACCATATTACAAAAATTGTAGAAGATTACTATGGAAAAGAAATCAATCGTAAAGGCTTCAATTATTCTCGCTTTGTTACGCATTGTCAGTATTTGTTAAAAAGAAGTGAAAGTAATACAATCATTTCCAGTGAAAATAAAAAATTATTTCGTTCCATGATACAAGAATTCTCTGAAACCTACCAATGTGTTATCAAGATAAAGGATTATCTTATGGAGATATTGAGATGGGAACTGGGTGAAGAAGAATTATTATATTTGATGTTACATATCAATCGTTTATGTTCCAGAGAGGATTGTTACCGTTAGGGCATTACCTCAGCATAAAACACTATCTTTCAGGTGTTTTTGTGCTGAGGTTTTATTTTTGGCAAAATCAATGTAGAATCATTGCGATACATTGTTTGCAATATATCATTTTAAATGAAGGAGAATAATTATGGCGAAAAAAGAGCGCTACGAAGATCTTACTAACAGCATCATTGAATTAATTGGCGGGAAAGATAATATTTCTTATTTTACTCACTGTATTACTAGATTACGCTTTAATTTAAAGGATCGTAGTTTAGCAAAAGTAGAAGAAATTGAAAAAATCAATGGTGTTATTGGTTCTCAGTGGCAAAATGAACAATTACAAATCATCATTGGTCAAGAAGTAGGAGCTGTCTACAATCTAATCTGTGAGAAAATAGGATTAAAAAAAGAGAAAACATTTGAAGAAAAGCTGGATACGCCGAAGGAAAAATTTAGCATTGGGGTCATACTTGATGCGATTACGGGAAGTATATCGCCGTTGATTCCCCTTATGATAGGTGCAGGTATGCTGCAAGTGTTGGTGTTGCTTTTAAGTCAATTAGGAATACTTGACACTGAGAGCAGCACATATATGGTACTTAACTTTGCAGGGCAGGCAGGATTTTACTTTTTACCAATTTTTGTAGGAGCATCTGCAGCGAATAAATTTGGTGTGAATATGGGGCTTGGTATGTTAATGGGGGCAATGTTAGTTCATCCAGCTTTTATTGAGATTGTTGAAGCAGGTGAGTCGTTAACAATCATAGGGTTACCTATCTTTTCCGTATCGTATGCTTTCACGATGTTCCCTGTCATATTATCTGTATACGTGATGTCTCATGTACAACGTTTCCTTGGAAAGATTTCGCCTAATGCGATTAAATCTATTATCGAGCCGTTATTCACAATCATTGTAATGATTCCATTGGTTTTCGTTGTAATTGGACCAGCGGGGGCTTTCTTAGGTCAATTTTTAGCTGATGCTGTTATGTGGTTGTATAACACTGCAGGTTTCGTAGGAGTGGCACTTTTAGCTGCATTCTACCCATTTATTGTATTGACAGGTATGCACTCAGCGTTCACACCGATTTTTATCAATGCAATAGTGACGATGGGATTTGAACCGATCATTGTTCTTTCAAATGTAATTGCTAATATGGGGCAAGGTGCCGCAGCTTTAGCAGTAGCTATTAAAACAAAAGATACTAATTTGAAATCTCTTGCATCATCTGGTGCTATCACTGCAATTCTTGGCGGAGTGACAGAACCTGCCTTGTTTGGAGTTAATTTAAAATATAAAAAACCTATGATAGGTGCTATGATAGGAAGTTTAGTCGGGGGAGCAATCGCTGGATTAATGGGAGTAGTTCTGTATGCATTCCCGGGAAGTGGAGGGGTGTTTGTTTTACCGGCATTTGTTGGTCCTGTTGCAAGTAATCTAATCTTTATGATTGTCAGTATGGTAATTACGATTGTGGTAACATTTATCGCAACGCTTATTTTATACAAAGATGAAGAGGTAAACTAAAAGGAGGAAATAGAAAATGACTTTTCCAAAAGATTTTTTATGGGGCGGAGCAACTGCCGCTAATCAATGTGAAGGTGCTTATCTTCAGGATGGCAAAGGATTAAGTACAGCAGATGTCATGACAGCTGGAAGTGCAAAGAAAAAGAGAGAAGTTACAAAAACAGTGGAAGAAGGGAAAATCTATCCAAGTCATTGGGCAATAGATCACTATAATCGCTATAAAGAAGATATCGCACTCTTTGCAGAAATGGGATTTAAAATTTATCGCATGTCTATCAATTGGCCTAGAATTTTTCCGAATGGAGATGACAAAGAACCTAATGAATTAGGATTACAACATTATGAAGATGTTTTTAATGAGTGTAAAAAATACGGAATTGAGCCTCTTGTAACCATATCTCATTATGAAACTCCGTTAGCACTAGCAAATAAATATGGAGCATGGAAAAACAGGCAGGTAATTGATTTTTATGTCAGATATTGTGAAGTTATTTTTGATAGATATAAAGATTTGGTAAAATATTGGCTGCCATTTAATGAAATGAACTGTATGTCTATGGAACCATGGATGGCAGGAGGAATAGAGAGTAAACCGCAATCTCAGGATGCTTATATTGCTGCATACCATCAATTTATTGCAAGTGCAAAAGTTGTAAAATTGGCGCATGATAATTATCCTCATTTCCAGATGGGGATGATGCAAGGGGGAGTATTCTCCTTTCCAAATAGTTGTGATCCTGAAGATGTACTTAGCAATCATGATTTTATGCAAAAAATGTTATTCTACAGTGATGTAACATGTCGTGGTGAAATACCGGCAGGAATGAAAAAATATTTTGAAAGAAATAATATTACCCTACCTATTGAAGAGGGAGATGAAGAAATCCTGAAATCTGGCAAGATGGATTTTCTATCATATAGTTATTATTTCAGTTTAGTGGCAGGAAAGAAAACTCAAGGCTTAGTAAGCATGTTAGGTAGTCTTGAAACAGGATATACGAATCCTTATTTGCCAACTACGGAATGGGGATGGTCAATAGATGCAGTGGGATTAAGAAACTCATTGAATTTAATGTATGATCGATATCAGCTGCCAATCATGATTGTTGAAAATGGTTTAGGGGCAACTGATAAGGTTGAAAGCGATGGTACAATCCATGATCCATATAGAATCGATTACTTAAGACAGCATATCATTGAGATGGAGAAAGCTATCAATATAGATGGTATTCCATTAATAGGTTATACTTCTTGGGGATGTATTGATATTGTTTCAGCAGGTACTGGTGAAATGAAAAAACGTTATGGCTTTATCTATGTAGATGTGGACGATGAAGGAAATGGAACATATAAGCGTATCAAAAAGGATAGTTTCCACTGGTATAAAAAGGTTATTGCCAGCAATGGAGAAGATTTAGAGTAGTCATGATTAATTTGTGATAGGTTAAGGTATAGGAACTTGATTCTGAGTGAATCTTGTTTCTATACCTTTTTTCAGTAGTAATACTCTCCTAGCGTCGCGAACATTTTGCATCATGGGATAATTACCTGCCTGATATGCATTCTGAAGCGAGAATGACATCAAGGTATAGAGATGAGTATCGCTATGATTTCTTGTTAAATCGTTCGGGAGAAGCGGTGGAAGTGGAAATTTTAGAAGATGGGTTATCTTTATTGGATAGTCGGAGAAGGTTAAAATTGCAGCTGAATATTATTATTGCATTCATTACAAGGATGAGTTTGACTATTTATTTGGCAATACCTACATTGGCCAAAATCCTACGGAAGATAGAAATAGCTATTATGTCCTGAAGTTTGATTTTACCGCATTAACAACCGATACTGAAACAGGATTAGTAAGGAGCTTTAGAGAATCTACACTGGATAGTTTTAGAAATTTTTGTAATAAGTATAACCTAACACTAGGTACAAAAAGGAGAGAGAACCGGCTGAGATTTTTACGAGTTTTATGACGGAGTTTTCTGCTCAAAGGAAAGAGAAAATATTTGTCATCATTGATGAATATGACCACTTTGCGAATGAACTGCTGAGCTTCCAAACAGATTTGTTTTCTAGGTTTGTTTCAAAGACTGGATTTGTCAAAAAGTGGTTTGAGAGTATCAAGAGACGTACATCAACTGAAGGGTCAGTAGGACGTTTTTTCGCTACCGGTGTAAGTCCAATTACGCCTGATAGCTTAACAAGTGGATTTAACATAGCAACGGATCTTATACAAGGCATTATTGGTTTAATGAGTCCCTTGGCTTTACCGATGCAGAAGCCAACTCACTTATTGACAGCTGTTTAAGCCAGGACTTATCTGCTCTGAAAAAAGAACAGATATTCAATGACATGAAGAAATATTATGATGGGTATCTATTTAATAAGAGAGCAAGTACACGGATGTTCAACAGTAATATGACATTAAGATATCTATCTGAATATGCCATGTTAAATGAGCCGCCTGAGGAGCTTCTTGATACGAGTATTGCTAGTGATTACTCTAAAATGCATAAGATGTTTGAATTGAAGAATAAATCATCCAATTATGAAGTTTTGCAGGAAATCATTGAGGGTAAGAAGCAGCAGGCCATTATTATACCACAGTTCAGCTTAGAGAAGTACTTTGATGAGAATGATTTCTGTTCTTTACTCTTTTATCTAGGGTATTTGACATCGATAGCTCTTTCGGAAACTCGGTGGACCTAGTTGTTCCTAATTATGCGGTAAAAGAATGGTATTTCAGTTATTTCGAGAAGATGTTGAAGGATGAGTATAAATATAATCTTGATGTATCGAACTATATTGCTGCTATGCGCCTTCTGGCTGAAGAGGGTGACAACACTAAGCTGATTTCATGTATTGAAACAATTTAAATTTAAAGAAATGAACAATTTGAAAAAATGGGCATTGGTATTTGTCGGTGATAAATGCGTTAGAAATGTAGAGGTGTGAGTGACTGGTGAGGCGTATCATGTTACCGCTCAGAACTTAGGAGAAAGGACGTTTGCTCTTTGATGGAGTAAGCGTTCTTTCTGATTTAAATATCAAAATAACAAAATATACTGATAGCCGTAACCTTTGCACTGCAGCTAAACGAGTATAGATGTGAATGTATATTTGAAGAAAAAACGAGTGGATCCACAACTGATAGACCAGAATTGCAAAAGATGTTAGATGCACTAATAGAGAATGATGTATAAGTTGAAATAAATATTTACACTCATTTTTGACATCAAAATGTAGATGTGTCGTAATAATCTATTGTAAATGTTAAATTCAACTTATATAGAGAGAATATCGAAATATTAGTTGAAAATTTAAAAAAATGATATAGTTAATTCAAGTATAATAATTAAATTAAAAAACAAAAAGAAGGAGTAGGTAGAAATGGAGAAGATTAATGCGAAGAAGTTGTCTATTGTTGTGGTCCTAGTTTTTTCTAGCTTAGCGTATCCTCTTACACCGATAGGTATGCATCAAGTTCATGCAAATTCGGCTTCCCAACTTGCTACTACTCAACAAGTTCAATTACAAATAGAAAATAGGAAGGTGGTTAATGAGCAGGGGGGTACTCTTGGAGACTATGGGACTATTGTGGGATATGGGAAAGATGTCAATGGTAAACAAATAGAACTTACTGCTTTCCATTTAGATTTCGATTCTTCGGAATACGATACTTATGGATGGATACCGGGAACGTATCGGATACCTATTTCATTAAATAGAATGATTAATGGTATCACGTATATTGCAGAAGATGTAATCACGGTAGAAATACTACCTTATGCAGTTGAGGGAGAGTATGGTTATCCTGTTGGAGTTGTTGGAGATTCGGAGGATGCTAAATATCAGAATGTAGTGGGAAGAGTTGCTCCAGGGTTGTCCGTAAAGGTGAGTACACTTGCAAAAACAAATAAAGATGTAACAATAACCGCTACTGCAAGTGGCAAAAATGGAATAAAGCAAATTAAATTGCCAAATGGTAAATATGTAAATGGTGCGAAGGCAACATATGAGGTAAGTGAGAATGGACATTATATGTTTGTAGCAGAAGATAATGCTGGTAATAAGATAACAAGGATAATAAATATTGTTAATATAGATAGACTAGCGCCATCATTTGGTTTAGAAGCTGATACAACTGCAAAAACAAATAAAGATGTAACAATCTTTACTGTCGCAGTCGATGATAGTGAAGTAAAGCGCATCAAATTACCAAATGGTAAATATGTAAATGATTTTAGAGCAAGCTATAAAGTAAGTAAGAATGGCACATATACATTTGAAGTGGAGGATGTGGCAGGAAATAAGGCAACCGAATCTATAAAAGTCACTAATATAGACAAAACTGCACCAACTGCTACACTAAAAGCGAGTACAACTTCCAAAACAAAAGGTGACGTAACTATCACTGCAGCGGGTAGCGACAATGTAGGGGTAAAACGAATCAAGTTACCTAATGGAAAGTATGTAACTGGTGCAAAAACAACGTATAAAGTAACTGCCAATGGTACTTACAATTTCGTTATTGAAGATACTGCTGGTAATACGGTAACGAAATCTATTAAAGTAGCAAACATTGATAAAACTGCACCAACGGTAACGTTAAAGGCAAGCACAACTGCCAAAATAAAAGGCGATGTTACAATTACTGTCACTGCAAGTGATGCAAATGGTGTCAAACGCATTAAATTACCGAATGGTAAATATGTCAACGGTGCAAAAACTACCTACAAAGTAACCAAAAATGGCACATATACTTTCGTAGTAGAGGATAGTTTAGGAAATGCCAAGACTCAAAAAATTACGGTTAGCAACATTGATAAGTCTGGTCCTACGGTAACGCTAAAAGCTAATACAACTGCTAAAACAAATAAAAACGTCACTATCACTGTAACTGCAAGTGATGGTAGTGGTGTCAAACGCATTAAGTTACCGAATGGTAAATATGTGAATGCTGCGAAGGAGACTTATACGGTAACTAAAAACGGAACGTATAAATTCGAGGTAGAGGATAAATTAGGTAACAAAACAACAAAATCTATTACTGTATCTAATATCGATAAAACTGCACCCAAGAAACCTACTGTAAACAATGTAACAACTAAATCTACTACGGTTACTGGTAAAGCGGAAGCCAATGCTACGGTGTATGTGTATGTAGGTAGCAAAAAGTTAGGTAGTGTGAAGGCCAATGCGAAGGGTAACTATAGTGTAAAGATAGCGAAACAAAGGAAAAATACTAACCTAAAAGTATATGTACAAGATGCTGCTGGGAATAAAAGTGGAACGGTAACAAAGAAAGTGAAATAGGTTAGTAGATAGGAAGATTTAGAAAGAGGTCAAAACCATTTTATCTGGCTTTGACCTTTTTGTTATGTTACTAGAATAATAGCAACTATATGTAACATAATACGTACACTATGCTTGCTGTGTTTATACACAAATATTTAGGGTATTTGATACCATGTATATATTCTCGTATCCCCTTTAACCTATAGAATTAAGATTATATGAACGTTTTCTAGCATGCTTTATTATCACTCATAGTAGGGAGGGGAATTGTTTCAAAAGCACAAATCAGTTGTTTTGTCTCGGTGGACTTTCTTTGTAAGAATGAGTGAGTATCTTATTCATAAAGTACTTATATCAACCTACGTTGGTACTATTACTATATCATTTTATAAAGAACTTAAAATGTTTGTCGTAGGAAGAACCGCTGATTATTTGACGGTCACATTATTTTTATATTAAAATAAAATTGTGTGAAAATTTAAAAAAGGGGAGATGGGGTATGAAAAAGTTTTTTAAAATAATTGTCGGAATCGCTGCTGTATTAATTATTTTAGGAGTTGGTGGTTGTGCGATTATGACGTACATCGTTGGCTCATCAATTGACGATACTGTCACAGAGATGAACGAAGAAACAGAGAGTGCTGATGAGCAATTGCAAGCGATGTTAGAAAAAGCAACTTTTACCGATAAAAAAGACGAGTTTTCTTGGGTTGTAGAAGTGTTAATGGAAAACAACACAGAGCGTGATTTTGATTATATCGAAATCGAATACGCTATGTTTGATGCGGAAGGTGTTAAGATTGGATCAAGCTTCACGAACATCACTGATATCAAAGCGGGAGAGTCATTTAGGATGGAATTAGATCTTTATGAAGAGGGGGTAGCTTCTTATGAGGTTACTAAAATATCTTCGAGCGCGTTATAGAATCAAAGATGAGTTTTTGTATCTGAGAATAGGTAAGGGTGCTTATTATTAGGCACAAAGGACGTTAGTAAGGAAGTTTAAGTACGATTTGAGGTACTTAGGCTTTCTTTTTATTGTAAAAAGAAGATGGGAAACGAGGGAATGTAAGAGGATTTAGCGAGTTATTTAAAACATAATAGTATTATGTTAGATAGGTTACACTTAATTGGACAGAACTTTTAAGGTCAAGTAGACTAAGAAAAAGAATATTTAATGAGGAGAGAATCTACCATGACCAAAAGAGAAAGAAGAACCATCACAGACGAATTTAAAAAACAGATGGTGCAATTATATGAAAGTGGAAAATCTAAGAAAGATATCATTAGAGAATATGATTTAACAGCATCTGCATTGGATAATTGGATTAGAAAAAGTCAACATACTGGTTCTTTTAAGGAAAAAGATAACCTTACTCCAGAACAAAAAGAATTAAAAGAACTGAGAAAAAGAAATAAGCAATTAGAGATGGAGAATGATATTTTAAAGCAAGCAGCGCTGATACTAGGACAAAAGTAAATGTGATCAAACAAAATCGGCACAAATACTCGATATCAGCAATGTGCAAAGTCCTACAACTCCCAAGAAGTACCTACTATTATGAAGCAAAAGCGAGAGTCAATGAAGATGATATCACATCTGATGTCGTTGATATTTTTCACAAAAATCAACAAGTTTATGGAACACGAAAAATCAAGCGTGAACTACAGAAGCGAGGAAAACAAGTATCAAGACGCCGAATTGGTAGAGTTATGAAAGAACAAGGACTTGTTTCACGTTATACAGTAGCTCAATATAAGCCACATGTAGATACGTGTAATGAATCAAAGCAAGCAAACGAGCTAAATAGAGAATTTAAACAAACAGAAGCGCATTCAGCAATTGTAAGTGATTTAACATATGTACGAGTAAACAAAAAATGGAATTACATATGTGTATTTGTTGACCTGTTTAATAGAGAAATCATCGGCTACAGTGTTGGAAAAAATAAAGATGCCCTCCTGGTCTACTGAGCATTGGCAACAATAAAAGTTGACTTACACAGTGTGCAGCTTTTTCATACAGATCGAGGAAATGAGTTTAAAAACAAACTCATTGATGAAGTATTAGAAACATTTAAAATCAAACGTTCCCTGAGTATGAAAGGGTGCCCGTATGATAACGCAGTAGCTGAAGCTACCTTCAAGATAATCAAGACAGAGTTTATCAAAGGAAGAAATTTTGATAGTTTAGAGCAATTAAAAGGTGAGTTAGGTGATTATATTCATTGGTTCAATCACACCAGAATCCACGGAACCCTTGATTATTTAATCCCAATCGAATACAAGGAAAGAAACCTTAAAAAAATTGTCTAGTTTAGTGTTGACAATCCAAAAGAACGTGCTACTAGTGGTCGGAAATAACTATATTAGGAGTGGAGAAACATGAAGGTTTGTATAGTTCATCATAAATTTAGATTAGGTGGTATATCACGCGTAGCAATTGAGATAGCAAATGGATTGGCAAATTTAGAGGGAACTGAAGTGACATTAGTTTCCTCTTCAGAAGAAGAAGGGGAAACTAAAAGTTTCTTCGAAATCAACAAGAAAGTTTCTACCATAACTAATTATAATAAAAGAAAATTTATCGAGAAAGCTAGGGGGCGTTTATATAGATATCGAATAAAAATTACCAAAGAGCCATTCAAAATATCAAAATGCTTTCAAAGCGAAATAAACGATTTGGCAGAGATAATAGAAAGTAATAATTTTGATTGTGTAATACTCTGTACTGGAGAACTGACTGCTGCTTTGCCTACCTTGAAAAACAAACTACCGAACATAAAATTCATTGCTTGGCAACATTTTTCTTACGATATACTTACTGAAAAACACCATAGCAATCATCATGACTATTTTGAGGGATTAGAAAAAGCAGATGCGATTGTTTGCTTAACAAAGAAAGATGAAGAACTTTTTAAGAAACATAACATAAACACAAGATGTATTTATAATCCTTTGACAATAAAAAACAAAAAGATAAGTGAATTGAAAGGAAAAACCATTGTATTTACCGGAAGATTGGAAATTGAACCAAAAGGAATTGATTATTTGTTAGAAGTAGTGGAAATGACTCCCGACGATTGGCAATTTGTCATTGCAGGAGAGGGGAAAGATCGGGAACAGATAGAAGAAATAATTAAACACAAAGGGATTAGTTCTAAAGTTAAATTAGTGGGAGCTTTAGAAGGAAAATGTCTAATTAATCATTATGTAGAAGGAACTCTATTTGTATCCACTTCTAGATTTGAAGGATTTCCACTAGTGATTGCGGAAGCTATGAGCTGCGGATTGCCTATTGTAGCATTTTTAAATCACGGTTCAAGTGAAGTTTTAAGTGACGGGGAATATGGAATATTGGTGGAGCAAGGAAACGTGAAGCAATTTTATAATGGAGTTAATCGATTGATGAATGATAAGAATTTAAGAGATTATTATCAGAAGAAGGGGATAGAAAGAGCAAATGAGCTAAAATTGCAGAATATAATTCCTAAATGGGTAGAGCTTTTGGAAGATGGTGTATAAAAGCAAATTTTTTATACTTCACTGTATACCCAGTTAAGAAAAGTCAATGAATAAACTAACATATCCGAAAACTTGTTGTAGTAGTTTATTAAAATAAATATGACAATAGGTTTCGTACTTATGGTAATCACTTCCCTAGGTTCTTCCGCAAATTACAAAGGCATTGAGGTTGTTGTATATGAGCCAGTGTTGAAAGAAGATGAATTTTATCATTCGAAAGTCATTCGTGATTTAGATGAATTTAAAGATATGTCTGATGTAATTGTGTCCAATCGTTTGGCAGAGGAATTAATGGATGTGGAGGAGAAAGTTTATACGCGCGATTTGTTTAATAGGGATTAATGAGTGACTGAATAGAATTGCTATCTAGATAAGACAGGCCTATTCTCGATGGGAATAGGTTGTCTTATTGTAGATGGTAGCTGCTATTGATGGAGTCGGTGATGAAAAAGAAGAATGAACAAATGATCACACTACGTTAATTTATTAAATGAATAAATTAAATGAAGAGTACTTGGGGGTAGAACTCTCCATATTTTTAAGTATGAACTAGCTGATTTACCTATACAGGATGCACATACTCCAAATATAGGCAAAGCAGCTATTTTCATATACGGTTATTAATTATCCTCCATTTGCTCCCCCAATTGCTTCTTCAACTTCACAAAAGCATACCGATACCAAGAACGAACAGTAGCCGGCTGAACACCTTCCTCCGCAGCAATCTGCTCAAAGGTCTTATCCTCATAGAACCTCCCAATGATAACTTTTTGCTGATTAGGAGAGAGTTGCTTGCAGTAGCTTTCAATAACCTCTCTTTGTAAGAGATTTGGTTCGTAGATTTGATTGAAGACTTCCACTTCCTCAGATGGTTGCTGGCGTGATTCATGGGAGCTCTCTCGTTTGAGCTTTGTCAACATTTTCCCGCGTACTGTGTGAAAGGCGTAGTTGGAGAAGCTTCCTTTGGATTCATCGTGTCTTTGATAGGCTTCCCAAAGAGCAATGAGTCCTTCTTGGTAATATTCGTCGAAGTGTTTGTAAATACGTAGGCGTTTGATTTGGTTCTTGATTAATCCGTTATACTGGGAAACTGTTTCATCGAAAGTTGCTGGTTTGTTGTTCATTTCCATGTCCTGTTCTTAGAAGCGCTT
>DAIDKD010000026.1 GCA_027451065.1 Bacillaceae bacterium
GGTTATGTAGAAGATGTTATTACAGCAATGAAAAATGATTTCGATTTAGCAGAGGCTGAAGTATTTAGCTACCAGTTCTCAGGTAGCTTCACTTCATTATTTTGGGCGCAGGCGCAAAATCTTTTCCAATCTAATAGCCTAACATCAGAACAACTAGCAAAAATATTAGGATCAAATAATTCACCGCGCTTGATGTATCTGTACGGGGAGTGATGAAAATGAAAGATTATTCAAGCACTGTATATGCTGGCTTTTGGCTTCGCTTTTGGGCTTATTTAGTTGACCTAATCATTACATCTGCGGTAACTGCCGCTATCGTTACCCCGTTATTTCGTTTGCTTTCATTGCCGATAGGGACAGGAACACTTTCTATCTATGGAATTACTAAACTAGTACTATTCCTTCTCTATTTTATCTTAATGACAAAGTTGACGAACGGGCAAACATTAGGAAAGATGATTTTCGGTTTACGAGTTATTTCGAATACTGATGAAATGTTGTCATGGGGAACCGTTCTATTCCGTGAAGGAGTAGGCCGATATATTTTACAAGCAATCCCAGGAGGCATGCTTTATCTCGTTACTGCTTTCACACCGAAAAAACAAGGTGTTGCTGACATGTTTTCCGACACGTATGTGGTGAAGGAAGACGCTATACAGATTATCAAAGATTTCACAGACATGGCCTTACCACAAGAGCAAGATCCGATAGTAGAATGAATTTGCCAAGCTGATTGAAAAAACCTTCTCATTATATTGGGAAGGTTTTTTGAAAAAGAACTCTTTGTCCCCTTCCTCCATAGTATTTTTGTGTTAAAATAGAAAAAGTAACGTCTGTCATTTACATATTAAGGAGGACCAATGAAAATCAACTGGAATAAAAAATATACAACGATTGCCGCTTACACATTTATTACAATTTGTTTAAGTATTGTTTTCTTTCACTTTATGATGAATATTGAGGCATACATGGAGAAGTATCGTGATATTGTCGGAGTTCTTCAACCTTTTACAATTGGATTTATTATTGCTTACCTACTAAGCTTTATCTTAAATTTCTTTGAACAGAGAGTTTTTCAACTAAGTGGGTTCCCGAAGTTAAGTAAAAAACTGAAAAAAGGATTAGGCATTGTTTGTACGTATATAACAGCAGGTCTCATCTCATTCATTTTTTTGAATTTCGTCCTGCCACAACTACTGGAAAGCATAGCGGGAATTGTAAATAATATCCCCGCTCCAACAGATTTAAATGAATATACCAATAATCTAACGAGACAATTACGAAATTACTTTGACCTTACTACAACTCAAATAGATTTTATCAATGAACGAATCTATGAGTTTACAGGTTGGTTTATCCAATTAATCACGGATTCCATTCCTGTTTTTCTCAATAGCATCATGAATTTCGCTTCAAGTCTTTGGAACATCGCTTTAGGGCTCATTATTTCTGTTTATTTATTAGTAGCAAAAGAAAACTTATTTGCTTTGTCCAACAAAATAATATCTGCCTTATTTAGTCAAAAACATACAGCGACTATCCTGGAATTAGGAAATCGAACCAACTCCATCTTCGGCAGGTTTATTAGTGGGAGAATTCTCGACTCCACAATTATTGGAATTCTAACTTTTATCGTGTTAGCAATTTTTGATATGCCATTCACAGCTCTGATTGCGTTTATTGTTGGAGTCACAAATATTATTCCGTTTTTTGGACCGTTTATTGGTGCTATTCCTTCGGCGATTATTATTTTATTTGAATCACCAATTCAAGCATTATGGTTCTGTCTTATCATTCTCATTATTCAACAAATTGACGGTAACATTATCGGACCGAAAATTATGGGTGACTCTATTGGAATCTCGTCTTTCTGGATTTTATTCTCTATTTTAGTTGCTGGGAATTTATTTGGCATCGTAGGGATGATAATGGGGGTTCCGTTGTTCGCATTAATTTACTCGATTGCGAAAGATATCATTGAATTTCGAATAAAACAAAAAGGATTACCTATCGATACTGATGTGTATAGAGTAGATAAGAGTTAAAGTACAAAAAAAGAGTTTCATCCATTGTTTTTTAGTAGAGAGGAGTTCCCTTCTCTACTAAAAAAACAAAATATAGACAAAACCCGCAATGATAAATCCCCCGCACAAGCCTAGCAAAACTTTCGCTAAAGTTTCCATAATGGTCACTCCCTATATATGATTTCTCACAATATTACAGGCTGTCAGCACGATTATACCATCAACATAAAAAAACTGGTGCTTCATACTTTTTAACAGTTACTTTTTTATGCTCTTCTAAATAATTAATGATTAATTCACTTACATCTACAGTCTCTTCCCTAACTACAGGGCAGCCCTTATACATTTCATAACCACCGGCACCTGTTGCACGATAGCTATTCATACATAGAGTGAAGGTGTCACTTAGATGAATAAGTTTCCCGTCATAGCAAATATCAAAAACTCTCTCTCCTACAGGCTTTCTCAAATCAGCTGTATACGTAATTCCTGCAAAGAAATCATAGCTATAATGTTCCACCTTCGGAATTAAGAAAATATCAGAAACTTTCGGGCGCCCTTCTTGATCTAAGTCTAAATAAGAAGCACTGCGCTCTAATGCTTTTTTCAGAACTTCACCTGTGACCTCTATCGTAATAAGTGTATTTGGATAAACGTACGTGGAAACAACATCCCTTACACTTACTTCCTGTTGAAAACCTTTGATATTATTTGCTAGGCTTGTACAAGAAATTTGTGCACCTGTAACAGATAACTGAATTTGGTTAAAGAAATCAGGAATTCGATTTCCTTTTAAAGCCATAATTACTTTGTCCTCTGGCAAAAGAGGACTGTCCAGATAACCTACCGGCGCATCTAACCATTTCTGTACTTCTTGTTCTAATTTCAATTGTACTTCCAACCCGTTTGTATCGAGAGTATACGAAGGGGATTGAAATTGTGATGTAAACACAACTCCATCTTCTTTCATCGTTCCCTCTATATACAAATAATGTTCAGCATTGGCAACAGGTTGCACGATATACGTTCCGGCAATTTCCATTCCTTCAATTTGCATATGCTGATGACCTGTCAGTAACAGATTGAAATCTAATTCTGAACAAATTCGATAGCCAATATTTTCTGTGGACTCTGTTAGTCGTTTACCTGTCCCAAGATCGCATTCGAAACCGCCATGATACAGACATATTGTCATATCAACTTTATCTTTTATTGCTTCTAAATTCTTCTTGGCAACTTCAAAAGGATCAATAATTTCTAAATTAGCAATATTTTCCGGTCGTTCCCATACATTTACATAATCTGTGACGATACCAACGATACCGACACGCAATCCATTCTCCAATACTTTTATGTCATATTGATGAACTGGCAGTTTTCCTGATTTATCAATTACATTGCCACATAAACACTTTGCTTCAAGTGATGTTAAATACCCATGTAAATGATTCTCTCCATAATTAAAATCATGGTTTCCTAGTGTGACATAGTCGTATTTCCCACGATTCAGTACAGATGCTACTGGATGAGGAGCTAATTGCTTTTTGCTAGTGTACATAGTAAACGGTGACCCTTGAATTGTATCACCACCGTCTATCATCAATGTATTTCCATCCTTTTGATATTTCTCGATGCAGGAAATAAGACCAGCTTCTTTTTCCTTCCCTGTGGCATAATCAACAGAAAACAAATATCCATGAGTATCAGACGTATAATAAATGCTTATTTTTTTCTCCATCTTTATCCCCTTGTTTTTTCTAATCACTTATTTCAATTCAACTACCGTAACTCCTAATCCACCTTCTCCCGGACCACCATACCGGAATCCTTTGACAGAACGGTGTCCTTTTAGAAAATCCTGCACCCCTTGACGAAGAGCTCCTGTTCCTTTTCCATGGATAATAGATACTTGCGGATAGTTTGCTAATAAGGCATCGTCGATATATTTCTCAACACGAATTAATGCATCCTCATAGCGTTCACCACGAAGATCCAACTCTAGCTTTACATGAGCATCTCTCCCCCTCACTGTTGCCAACGGTTTTTTTACAACTTCCGGCTGAGGCGAGCTAATGTATTCCATATCAGATTCTTTTACCTTCATTTTCATAATACCCAACTGAACATTCCATTCTTTGGCGTTGGCACGCTCAAGTAAATGCCCTTTTTGATTCAAAGAGATTACCTTCACTTCATCACCAACTTTTAATTGACGTTGCTGCTTGACTGGCTGTGCTTTTGCTTTAGTTACTAATTTCGGTGTTGCTCCCTCTAATCTTGCTTTCGCTTCAATTAGCTCATGTTCCTTTATATTAGCAAGATTAGATTGGCGAAGCATACGAAGTTCTTTGATAATTTTCTCTGCTTCCATCTGTGTCTCTCTTACTTTTATTTGTGCTTTTTCTTCTGCTTTTCGGAACATATCATCACGCTTATCGTTAAATTCAATAATTTGCTGCTGTAACTCTCGATGAAGCTTTTCTGACTCTTTTCGGAAATCTTCAGCTTCTTTCCATTCCCGTTCTGCTGCTTTTTGGCTTTCTTCTAAAGAAGCAATCATATTCTCTACCTTATTACTTTCTGTGCTAACGTGTAATTTTGCATATTCGATCACCGATTCAGATAAGCCTAGGCGTTTGGAAATTTCAAATGCGTTACTTCTACCTGGAACTCCCATTAATAAGCGATAAGTCGGTCGCAATGTTTCCACATCAAATTCCACACTGGCATTCATCACATGATCACGATTATAACCATAAGCTTTTAGCTCTGGGTAGTGCGTTGTTGCAATGACCCGCGCACCTCTTTTATTGACTTCATCTAAAATTGAAATAGCAAGGGCCGCCCCTTCTTGTGGGTCCGTTCCTGCCCCTAGCTCATCAAATAAAACAAGGCTTTCAAAATCAACATTATCTAAAATCCCTACAATATTGGTCATATGAGAGGAGAAGGTACTGAGGCTCTGCTCAATTGATTGTTCATCACCGATATCAGCAAATACTTTATGAAACATACAAATTTCTGACCCATCCAAAGCAGGCAGCTGTAAGCCTGATTGAGCCATTAGCACACAAATCCCTAAAGTTTTTAAGGTAACTGTTTTTCCCCCAGTATTCGGTCCAGTGATAACGATGGCCGTATAGTCTCTCCCAAGCTCAATGCTGTTTGCGACAACCTCGTCTTTTGGAATCAACGGATGGCGGGCTTTCACAAGGTTGATATAGCCCTCATTGTTCACTTCCGGCTTAGAACCTTTGATGCTCCCGCTATATAATCCCTTGGCAAAAATAAAGTCCAGTTCTGCGATGATTTCTACATTCTGTAGAAAATCGTGGGACTCTTCGCCTACTTCTGAGGAAAGCTTTCTTAAAATACGTTCAATCTCTTGCTTCTCTTTCATCCTTGCTTCTTGTAGACCATTATTTAAATCCACTACTACTTGCGGTTCAATAAATAGTGTTTGACCAGAGGATGACTGGTCATGCACAATTCCACCAAATGCACCACGATACTCTTGCTTTACCGGAATTACATAACGGTCATTTCGAATTGTCACAAGTGTATCAGACAACATGTTTGCTCGGGAGCGTAATACATTTTCTAACTTCTCACGAATACGTGCTTCTGATGTACGCACTTGCCCTCGAATCGAACGTAGAGTATCACTAGCTGAATCCATCACATGTCCACTGTCATCAATACAACTATTAATACTTCTTTCAATATGACGCAGGTCAACAATTCCTTCTACATAATTCTGTAAGATGGGAACCTCTATTTCTTCTTCTGCTAAGTCTGTAATAAATCGCTCCATATTCCGTCCAGCATATATGGTACCACTAATATCCAATAGTTCATTGGCGTGCAGAACACTCCCAATTGCCGCTCTTTTAATAGAGCCACGAATGTCAGTTGCTCCACCTAAAGGGACACTCCCTTTTAAACGAAGAACCTTGACTGCTTCATCGGTAGTTTCTTGTAATAAAAGTACCTCTTCGTAGTCCGTAGATGGCTGTAATGACTCTACCTTCGCTTTCCCTAGTGAAGATGATACATGCTTTTCTAAGTGTTCTTTAATTTTATGGTATTCTAGTACTCGTAATGTATGTTCTAACAAATTTTACAACCCCTCTTTTACTGTAAATATTACATTAATCCCTCTCGTTTTTTCTAAACCAAGAGATTTTGAAGCATTCCAGAAATATACGGTGTTTTATTAACAATAAACCCTGCTAAAATTGACCCTTCCATTTGAGCCTGTACCGCCCCTATTGGTAAAAGGGAAGCAACTAACAGTACCACAAACACAAACAGAAAAGTTTCTACTAAACCAAACACTCCGCCTGCTAATGAATTTACTTGCTTTAACACAGGAATCCGAGCAGCTACATTTAGCACGGAAGTAAGAATACTGATGATAATTTTTGCGATGATAAACGTAATAACAAATGCAATGGCATTATAAAAAGCATTTTCAACGATTCCATTTGATAAGACAATATTCAAAATTGACGAATTACCTAAATTTGGAAAAGGAATAAATGACCTTAACAAAGGGCTCACAGTCTCTGCCAATGCGTATGCAATAATCATTGCTAAAATAGAACCGACAAACCTCATAATTTGTTTAAATAAACCTCGTTTCCATCCGATAACAAAACCAACCAACAATAATAGTATCACAATCATATCTACCATTTTTCTTCAACCTCTTATTCTTCTTTTATTTTTCTTCTTAATTCTTCCATCTCTTCCTTCGTTTTGATATAGTCATTCACAGTATTTACAGCTGTTAAAACAGCTAAACTTGTCACATCAAGATTCGGATTTTTCTTGAAAATCCCCTTCATTTTCTCATCTACTATTTCTGCCACTTTCCGAATGTGAGCAGCATGCTCTTCTCCGATAACTGTATAATTTTTTCCATAGATATCCACAATTACCTTTGTTCGCTCTGACATTTGTTCACCCCTCTATTCGACAAGAACCCCTAATTTTCATCATAGCATGAATACAGTGCAGATAAAAGACAAAATGGTCAGCAAATGATTGTAAAATCATCCACCTTCCCGTTATACTTAAGAAAAGTAGAAGCAAAAAGGAGACAGGATATGGAAGTCTTGAAGGTCAACCTATCGATTATAGAAAAAATGAAGCGGCATTATGCAAGTGACATAACAGATACTATCCCACAAGGTGGAGTTTTCTTAGCAAAGATCCCTGGCTGTACGATTACAGCCTATAAATCTGGGAAAGTAATGTTTCAAGGAAGTAACTTCCAAGGGGAAGTAGCGAAGTGGAAGGCGGACTCTGCACCGCAAGCACCTAAGGAGAAAAAAGCATCTTCGCTACCGAAAGATTTTCACTTACTATCAGTTATTGGCTCAGATGAAGTTGGAACAGGTGACTACTTTGGACCAATGGTTGTTGCCACCGCATATGTAGAAAAGAAACAAATACCTCTTCTCAAAGAACTTGGTGTAACAGATTCAAAAAATTTAACAGACAAGCAAATTTGTGACATTGCTAAGCAATTGATTACCTTTTTACCTTATAGCTTACTTGTTCTACATAATGAGAAATACAATGACCTTTGGCAAAAAGGAACCAACCAAGGAAAAATGAAAGCACTTCTTCATAATCAAGCTATTTTGAATACGATAAAAAAGATTGCTCCTGCTAAACCAGAGGCAATCCTCATTGATCAATTTTGCCAGCCTGGAGTGTACTATAACTATTTAAAAGGGAAAAAAGAAATTGCAAGAGAAGATGTTTACTTCTCAACAAAAGGAGAGAGTGTACATATTGCAGTTGCTGCTGCTTCAATTATTGCTAGATACGCTTTCGTTCAACATTTTGATCAGCTAAGTAAGGCAGTCGGTATGACATTGCCAAAAGGGGCAGGAGGAAAAGTAGATCAAGCCGCTGCGACTCTCATCTCCAAACAGGGCACAGATATTTTGCCCAAAGTAACCAAACTTCACTTCGCCAACACAGAGAAGGCGATGGCATTATACCGAAAAAAATATTAAATCTAAAACATTTTTTACTTTCTTGCAGGAATTCCAATACAATATAGCTAACTATTTTGGATAGAGAAAAAAATAGGTGAAGGGTGGTAGTGATAGTGTCAAAAGATCTATCATTGGTGCAAGTTGCCCATGGACTTTCCGAAACAATTATTACTGCTTCAGATAAAGAACTAGAACTATTCCAAAAAATTATTCAAGAATCCTTTAAGCTAAGAGATGGTCATAAAAACCTCCAGCATCTCATTCAAAGTGTTCCACAGAAAGCAGCACAATAGAACAGGCTACCTTAAAAGGGGAAAACATTCCTTTTAAGGTAGCCTGTTCTATGTTAATTTTTTTGGAAAATTGCTTGTTAACCCCATTTACAAACTTATGTCCTTGTAGTAAACTTTTGTTCAGAGAGGTGGGAATTATCGTGGATAAAGAAACACAGATTTTAGAATACATAAAAATAAATCCATTTATTTCCCAGCAAGAGCTGGCAGAAAAAGTGGACTTATCCCGTTCTGCTGTGGCTAACTACATTGCCAATCTTACAAAGCGTGGAGAAATCAAAGGACGTGCTTATGTTCTTCGTGAAAACAAAGAAATTACATGTATTGGTGGTGCCAACATTGACCGAAAAGCTCATGCTAAGCAAACAGTACGTCTCCATTCTTCCAATCCTGTCACGATGACAGAGACACTTGGTGGCGTAGCTAGAAATGTTGCTGAAAATCTAGTCCAATTGGATAATAAAGTTTCCTTACTTACTTGTGTTGGGCATGATAAAGAAGGTAATAGCCTGTTGGATGAAACAAAGAGACGGAACATCGATATTAAATTAACACAAGTGCTTCCTAATCAACGTACCGGTACCTATACCGCATTGCTAGACCATGATGGGGAAATGATTGTTTCTTTAGCTGATATGGATATATACGATGCACTCGTGCCTTCCATAATCGAAGAAAAATGGACTCATATCACTTCTTCCAAAGCTATTTTTATCGATACAAATATTCCAGCCGAAACAATTGATTACATTATCAAACGCTGTGCAAATGAACAATTACCTTTATATATTGATCCTGTTTCTTCAACAAAAACAAAGAAGCTTCCTTCATCATTAACAGGGGTTGAAGTAATTCTACCAAACCTTGAGGAAGCAGAAGAACTAGCACAGATGAAAATTACCTCGCCTTCAGACTATTCAGTTGTAGCTGATAAAATAAAAGCCCGTGGTGTGAAAAATGTAGTGATTACATTAGGAAAGGATGGCCTTTTCTATTCCTCACAAGAAGATTCAGGGCATTTATTACCTTACCAAACTGAAATTGTTGATGTAACCGGTGCAGGTGATTCCCTTACTGCTAGTATTCTGTCCAGCATGATGCATGGATACAACTTAAAGGAAGCTTGTCAGTATGGCTTAGCTGCCGCTGCTTTGACAGTAAACACCGAATATTCCGTTTCACCATTTTTAAATATGGAAAATATAAATGCATTATTAAAGGAGAATTCACAATGAAACAATACTTATCTTACTCAGCAGAAGTACAACACGCAATGGAGAACAATCTTCCAATTGTAGCTTTAGAAACAACTATTATTTCTCACGGAATGCCTTATCCTCAAAATGTTCAAATGGCAAAAGAAGTTGAACAAATTATTCGCGATAATGGAGCTGTTCCTGCAACTATCGGTCTGATGGACGGTAAAATTAAAATTGGCTTAAGCGAAAGTGAGTTAGAAGAATTTGCTACAAATGCAAATGTAGAAAAAGTAAGTCGTCGTGATTTCCCATATATTTTAGCTTCTGGAAAAATTGGTGCTACTACTGTGGCTGCTACAATGATTGCCGCTGAATTAGCTGGTATTTCTGTATTCGCAACAGGAGGAATTGGCGGTGTTCATCGCGAAGGTGAAGTAACAATGGATATTTCAGCCGATTTAACAGAACTGGCACAAACAAATGTTGCTGTCGTTTGTGCAGGTGCAAAATCTATTTTGGACATCGGCAGAACGTTAGAATATCTTGAAACAAACGGAGTTCCAGTAGTGGGATATCAATGCACACAATTCCCATCTTTCTACTCTCGTACAAGTGAGTACACAACTGATTTCCGATTAGATACTCCAGAAAGTGTTGCTACCTTACTAAAAACAAAATGGGAGTTAGGCTTATATGGCGGCGCAGTTATTGCCAATCCAGTTCCTGAAAAAGATGAATTCCCTTATGAAAAAATCGAAGCTGTTACACAACAAGCTCTAGCTGAAGCAAAAGAAAAAGGTATTAGCGGAAAAAATGTAACACCATTCCTTTTAGATAAAGTAAAAAAATTAACAGATGGAAAAAGTCTTGAAACAAACATCGCTTTAGTAAAACACAATGCAGCTGTTGCAGCCCAAATTGCTGCGGCATTTCATCAACTTCTAGAAGAAGAAGGATGCAACTGCCCAGATTGCTCTTGTTAATTTTTGATATAGAGTGAGGAGAGGTGGTCAAAGGGCGACCACCTCTCCTCACTCTATTTTCTGTTTTTAAATGCTTCCTTTGTGACGGATAGCTCTCCATCACCTAAATACTGTTCGTTTTTGTCTTTGTGGATAATCGAATCTTCTGGACGTGTCGGTTCATGTCCTTGTTTTTTGTGATTGAAATTTTTTCCGCGCCCCATCATCATTGCTCCTTTCATTGTAATGGTAGTATTATGCCCCATTATCAATGAATTAATAGAAAGGGATGGCAAAAAATAGCACATAACCATCACTCCCTTGATCACGTGCTATTTTTAAACATATTCTTTTGTTATTTGTTACATACGTTTATATCCCAAGAAATGTTGACTCCAAAAACTATTGCTAACATTTGTAATTACTACACCATTACTGCTACTTGCATGAATAAACTGTGTACTGTTAATCATAATCCCCATATGCGAAGGACCCTGTCTCCACGTGTTTTGGAAAAATATTAAATCTCCTGCCTGTGGACTAGAAACAGTTTGGAATCTATTACTATTCCAATATCCTTCTACATTTGTACGAGAAATAGAAACACCACTATTATTTAATACATGAAAGATAAACCCTGAGCAATCAAAACCACTAGGAGAAGAACCGCCCCAAACATAAGGTACCCCTATGAATCGCTTTGCAAAGGAAATCATACTTTGAACATCTACACTAGAGCTAGAAGTATTACCGCTATTCCCACCATTTCCATTAGATGTATTTGTATTGTTATTGGCATTGTTTGTTTGTTCTGTAACAAAGTTTGCACTAATATAACCGGTTCTCCCATTAAAATCAATCGTATACCAACCATTAGTCTTGCCCGTAACCGTTACTGCTTGATTCTTAGTCAAGCTTCCTATTACACTATGATTTGTACTAGCGCCTGAACGAACATTCAAACTAGAAGCAGTCACAACTCTTGTCCCTGATGCAGTTGATGTATTTGTTTCTCCACCAGTATTATTAGATGTTTGCCCAGATAACTGCAACACTTGCCCTATCTGTAAAACATCTGTCTGTAAATTATTCCACTGGCGAAGTTGGTTCACCGTCACACCATTTCTTTGTGCAATCGTAAATAATGTATCCCCTGCAACTACAGTATGTATTGATGTTGTATTAGATGTTGATTCCACTGTTGAATGATCAGACGTTGTAGATGCTGATAACCTTAATACTTGCCCTACCCGGATTATATCTGTTTGCAGATTATTCCACTGGCGAAGTTGGTTCACTGTCACATTATTTCTTTGCGCAATCGCAAATAGTGTATCTCCAGCTACCACAGTATGTGTTGATGTAGTATTGGACGTTGAGCTCCCTGTTGACTGATCAGAAGTTGTAGATGCTGATAACCTTAACACTTGCCCAATCCGAATCATATCAGAGTCTAAGTTGTTCCATTGACGAAGTTGGCTTACTGTCACATTATTTTGTTGGCTAATTGCAGATAACGTATCTCCAGCACGTACTGTATGTGTTGTCGACGCTTCCGCTGTCGTTGCATAAGCACCTGAAGCAACTACTGCCAAAGTTGTCAATCCCACTACTCTTGTTGGCTTGATTACTTTCTTTTCTTTCTTCTTTAACTGACTTAACATTTTAATCCCCTTTCGCGTCCCCTAACCTTATTACTATCTTAAGAAAAGAGCCCACTATAAAATTAACGAAATTATGTTCAAAAAAATTCGTTATTTTTAAAAATTAATCCCATATTACACGAATATAATTGTAACCAAAATGAAAGATATTTTCAATTATTTTACACATAATCTCCTTAGGTATTTCTCATTCTACTCCACATTAACAATGACTTCTGTTAAATAAATCATTTGTAACCTTTGAAATGTAAGGGTTTTTATTTACTTTTAAGTTGCAGCAAAATTATTTAAGAAAAATTGTATTGACCTGATATTTTTCATCATAAAGTGGCTAACTAGAGACTGCCAACTATATCTTCAACATTATTATGAATTTTTCATTTAGTTCGTTTTTTATATACGAAAAATCGGAAAAGTATTATTTTTCTAATTCTTCGCTATACATTACCTATATATATAAAGTAAAATAGAAGTAAGTATTTATTATATCTATACATACGAGGAGTGTTTCTTATGCTATTAAAAGATTTGTGTATTCCTAAAAAACTACTTACTACTGTTTCAGAAAAAGCAACTTTGCAAGAAGCAATTCAGATTTTAGAAGAAAGCGGATATCGATGTATCCCTGTGCTAGATCAGCAAGAAAAAAAATTCTGTGGCAATATCTATAAAATGCATATTTATCGTCATATCGCTCAAGGTGGCAGTTTGGAAGACCCAGTCACTTCCCTAATCAAAAATACAACAAAATATATTAGTCTAGATTCTTCCTTTTTCAAAGTATTTTTTACAATAAAAGAATTGCCATACATAGCAGTTTTAAAAGAAAATGGAGATTTCTATGGGATTTTAACCCATGCAAGCATGCTAAATGTTCTAGAGGAATCATGGAGTATCGACACAGGTAGCTACGTACTAACTATCGTTATTCCAGAAATGGCTGGTGCTATCGCTCGAGCAACAAAAATTATTAGCAAACACTCAAATATTGCTAGTATCATAAGTATGGATTCAAAAGACAGCACCCTAATTCGTCGTGTACTTATTACTCTTCCAAGTGAAGTGGACGAACCATTGAAGAATACAATTGTAAAAGAGTTAGAAGCTAATGGTGTGCGGGTTACTTCAGTAGAAAATTTACAAGAAGCACAGGAATAATATTAACAGTTCGATCATTCCAGTATCAAAACGGCGATGGATGTTTACACTCACGTTACTCCTAAACTGGAAAAAGATGTAGGAATGCAATTTGCCCAATACGTTAATATTTAGTGGGGTAGTCAAAAAACTTTTGCTCAATGAATAGATTTTAATCCCCTTTGATACCAACGTTTTCCATGGCATAAACTCAATTGAGTATACAGACAACATCTGACAGCATATAATAAAACACAACATGTTATCTGTAAGGTGGTTACAGCCATGGTTAACCTGCTAATTGTTTTTTTGTTCGTATTCATTGTGTTCACTACTCTCATATTGGTATTGATTAGTGAAAAAATATCTGTTCTCATTGAAAAAGTCGAGGTCCTCACCGAAAAGGTATTAAATAAACAACAGGATAATATGTAAAACAGGCTGTCTGAAGGAAGAAATACCCCTTTCAGACAACCTGTTTTTCTTTATTACTTAGCCTCTTAGTGCTGCGCCAAATTCTTGCTCTACTGCTTCTAACACTTTGCTGTGAGCTTTCGCTACTTCTTCGTCTGTTAAAGTACGCTCTGGGTCAAAGTAGCGTAAAGAGAAGGCAATTGACTTCTTCCCTACTTCTACTTTATCACCTTCGTATACATCAAAGATTGATACTTCTTTTAACAGTTTTCCGCCAGCTTCCATTATGGCCCTTTGAACAGCGCCAGCGTTTACTGATTTATCAACGACAAGTGCCATATCGCGGGTCATTGCCGGGAATCGTGGAACTTGTTGATAAATTACCTCTTCTGTGTTGGCATCAAGTAATGCTTGTAATGATAATTCAAATACATACGTTGCATTGATATCTAGTTCTTTTTCCGTTTCTGGATGTACTTGACCAATATAACCAATAACATTTCCATCTAATAAAATATTCGCCGTACGGCCTGGGTGCATGTCATTACGCTTCGCTGCAACATATGTGACACGGTTCTTCAAGCCTAGAATATCTGCTAATCCTTCGACGATTCCTTTCAGTACAAAGAAATCAACTACTTTCTTTTCCCCCTGCCAAGGATGGTGCAGAGAAAGTCCTGTCATCACAGCAGCAAGATGAGCAATTTCTGTCGGTAATTGACCTTTTTCATTCGGAATAAAAATAGAGCCCACTTCATAAAGAGCTATATTTTCATTTTTACGAGCAATGTTGTAACTTATGCTTTCCAATAAATGAGGCAGTAAGCTTAAGCGTAATTCGCTGCGTTCTTCACTCATTGGCATTGCCAGACGAACAGCTGGTTTTTCTACATCATACATGGAAAAACGTGATGCCTTCTCTGGACTTGTCAACGAATAGGTAATAGCTTGAAAAAGACCTGCACCTTCTAAATAACGGCGGACTTTACGGCGTTTTTCCTGATAAGAAGTTAACGTGCCTTGCGAGTGTTTTTTATTGATTTGGCGAGTGGCAATATTATCATAACCGTATATGCGACCAACTTCCTCGGCAAGATCCTCTGGAATTAAAATGTCAGGGCGTCTTGTTGGAATTGTCACAGTGAATGTTTGATTATCTGCTTCGTATGAAAATCCTAAGCGTGAAAAAATATCAGCTACATCTTCAACTGTTACTGTCATGCCAAGAATTTCATTGATTTGTTGTACAGTAACTGTTACAACAGCCTCTTGCAATTCTAAGTGCACCACTTCCTCTATGCCTGTTAAAATTCTTCCCTCAGCATATTGCTCCATTAATGAGGCTGCTCTTTCAACAGCCTCTAGCGTACGTTTTGGATCAATACCTTTTTCAAAACGAGCACTTGATTCACTTCGTAATGCAAAGTGGCGACTTGTTGTACGAACGGATATAGGCTCAAATACAGCAGATTCTAATAAAACAGTTACTGTATTGTCGTCTACTTCTGAATTTTGTCCACCCATTACACCGGCAATGGCAACTGGTTTTTCACCATTCGTAATTACAAGCTGATCTGGTTGTAGCTTTCTTTCCTCACCATCAAGGGTTACAATTGTCTCCCCTTCTTTCGCCAGTCGAACAAGAATTTCTTTTGAACCCAGTTTATCGTAGTCAAAAGCATGAAGAGGCTGACCGTATTCCATTAAAACATAGTTAGTAATATCAACGACATTGTTAATCGGACGAACTCCCGCTGCCATTAAGCGTGTTTGCATCCATAGTGGCGACGGTCCAACTTTTACCCCTTCTACCATTTTCAAAATATAAAGTGGAACTTCTTTTTTAGCCTCTACAGTAACAGAAATATGTTCTGAAATCATCTCTCCTTCAGAAAAACTATCTGTGCTGGATTTTGGTTTTTTCACTTCCGCTCCTAAAATAGCCGCTACTTCATATGCTACACCTAACATACTTAATGCATCAGCACGATTTGGAGTAATTGATAATTCCAATACTTCGTCGTTTAAGTTTAAATACTCTAATGCATCTGTTCCGACTTCAGCATCATTTGGGAATACAAAAATTCCGTCAGCAAATTCTTTGGCAATAAACTTTGCATCTACACCTAGCTCCTGTAGAGAACAAATCATTCCCATAGAAACTTCTCCACGAAGCTTTGCTTTTTTGATTTTAAAATTACCTGGAAGAACAGCACCAACTTTTGCCACTGGTACTTTCTGACCTTTTGCTACATTTGGAGCACCACAAATAATTTGAACTGGCTCTTCTTCTCCAATATCTACTAAACACTTACTTAATTTATCAGCCTCTGGATGTTTGCCACATTCCAGCACATGACCAATCACAACACCTGTAATTCCTTTATGAAGAGATTCAACGCCCTCCACTTCAATTCCACTTCTCGTAATCAATTCCGCAAGATCTTTCGCAGACGTACCTTTGATATCCACATATTCTTGTAACCAACGATATGAAACAAACATATTCAACTACCTGCCATAGAAAATATAAGTACTTTCGGTTACATGAACCTTCTCTACAGCAGATATTCTCACCTCTCTTTTTTCATTTTTTACTTAATAACAAAGTGAAGTTTTCACTTGTATAAAAATCCCTGATTGTTTGCAAGAACGAACAATCCACCAAACCTTCACTCTCCCAGAATCTTAATGACTGTTCGTTCTTTAAGTTTGTAATAATTGGTTGGTTTTTGACCAATTATTACAAACTTAAAAACTGTTTCAAGAACCGAACATCATTTATATAAAAGTCACGAATGTCTTCCACGCCTAGTGACAACATTGCAATACGTTCTGGTCCCATTCCAAAAGCATAACCACGATATTTCGTCGAATCATACCCCGCTTTCTCCAATACATTCGGGTGAACCATACCAGCACCTAAAATTTCAATCCAACCAGTCCCTTTACAAACGTTACATCCTGCACCATTACACTTCATACAAGAAATATCCATTTCTACTGATGGTTCAGTGAATGGGAAGAAACTTGGACGTAGACGGATTTCACGCTCATCACCGAAAATCTCCTTCGCAAATGCTTGAAGCACCCCTTTTAAGTTACTCATGCCGATGCTCTCATCAACTGACTCAATGACAAGACCTTCAATTTGAGTAAACTGATGAGAATGTGTCGCGTCATCATCATCACGGCGATACACTTTACCAGGACAAATGATACGAATTGGCTCTCCTTTTTCTTTTTCCATTGTTCTTGCTTGAACTGGAGATGTGTGAGTGCGTAATAATGTATCCTCTGTAATATAAAAAGTATCTTGCATATCACGTGCCGGATGACCTTTTGGCAAATTCAATGCTTCAAAATTATAATAATCTGTTTCAACTTCTGGCCCCTCAACAATTTCAAAGCCCATTCCTAAGAAGAAATCTTCAATTTTTTCAATAGTAGCTGTTAATGGATGAGCATTTCCAACAGCAACTGGTCGCCCTGGAAGTGTCACATCAATTGTTTCAGACTCTAGTTTTTTCTCAATTGCTGCACGCTCTACCTGGGCGATTTTCTCTTCCAATTTCCCTTGAATCGCCCCGCGTACCTCATTGGCAACCGCACCAATGACTGGTCTTTCTTCTGGAGAAAGATTCCCCATACCCTTCAACACTTCAGTAATAGGACCTTTCTTCCCTAAATATTCAACACGAATATTATTTAATTCTCTCAGCTCATCACAAGCTTCAATCTTACTAACAGCTTCTTCTCTTAACTCAATCAAACGCTCTTTCATCAAAAATAAACCTCCTTATTATTCTGTAACAATCTTTTATCTCTTTAGGAACTGACAATCACACAATACACTATCTTCCCACTACCTACCATGATTGTCCGTTCCGTCTGGCGTAGTATAGCTATGGTGGCTTTTTACCATAGCTATACTACGCCAGAATGCAAAAAAACCTCGTTCCCACATAAAGGGACGAGGTTATCGCGATACCACCCTGATTAACAGCATCTTTAAAAATACTGTTCACTTCATTGTCATAACGGCTTTTGCCGGAACACCTTTACATTATTTCACAATGGTCTAAGTGTCAACTCCAGAGGTGAATTCACTTACTCTTACCATAAATATGCTTTCAGTCTAAGGCATATTCTCCCTATAAGGCAGTTGATAAGCTACTCTTCTCTATCTTCGTTTTTCTATATGTTCTTTTCATCTATTATAGTCATTCTTTTGCTGTCATGCAACATTAACTATGTAATTAATCCCATAAT
>DAIDKD010000027.1 GCA_027451065.1 Bacillaceae bacterium
AAGAGATAATATTTGATGATGCTGAGATAGAAAAAGAGAAGACAATTATTCAAGTGAAAAAGGAGTTTCACCATGTCATTTAATTTTGATAATCTACCTAATCGCCGTTCAACAAACTCTTATAAATGGGATATTAGAGAAGATGAAATACCTATGTGGGTAGCTGATATGGATTTTGATACAGCACCAGTTATCCGAGAATCACTAAGGGAGAGACTTTTACAAGGAGCTTACGGATATAATTCCGTTCCTGATAGTTTTGCAGAAAGCATCATCCAGTGGTGGTCAAGAAGGCATCATTTCCAAATAGAATCTGATTGGATTTTATTTTGTACGGGAGTCGTTCCTGCCATTTCATCAATTGTACGAAAAATGACCAGAGAAAATGATAATGTAGTAGTGCTATCTCCAGTTTATAATATTTTTTACAACTCTATTTCCAATAACAATAGAAAGGTACTAGCAAGTGAACTCCTTTACGAAGACTCTGAATACCAAATTGATTTTGATGATTTAGAAGAAAAATTAGCGGATTGCAGAACATCCCTATTCATCTTCTGCAATCCCCATAACCCAATTGGTAAGGTTTGGAGCAGAGATATCCTAGAAAAATTGGGCGAGCTATGCATAAAGCATGATGTCCTGATACTGAGTGACGAGATACATTGTGACTTGACACATGTAGGATATCAATACACACCTTTCGCTTCCATTTCAGAGAAGATTGCCATGCAGTCGATAACTTGTATCGCTCCAACGAAAACTTTTAACCTAGCTGGACTCCAAACGTCCGCAATCGTTATTCCAAATCCAGAAATTCGTCAATTGGTAAATCGAGGTATCAATACTGACGAAGTTGCAGAGCCGAATACTTTTGCAATACAAGCAGCTGAAGCAGCTTTCAATGAAGGAGAAGAATGGTTAAACGAACTAATTATTTATTTAGACAAGAATAGGAACATTCTAAAAAGCAGGCTAGAATTAGAAGCCCCTGAAGTAACTTTACTGCACTCTGAAGCCACGTACCTTGCATGGCTAGATTGCTCCCGAATAACTGATAATACAACAATGTTGTGCGAATACTTGAGAAATACCACTGGTTTATATCTTTCAGCAGGCGATATTTTTGGTGGGAACGGGCAGTATTTTATTCGCTGGAATTACGCTACATCTTCTGCATTACTAAATGAAGGGATAGATAGATTCGTAAAAGGTATCAAAGCTTACCAAGAAGAAAATTGAAGAAAAGCATAACTTAGATTCATTAATAGAAGCTCTAGGTGGGGTTACACTTTTTGCTCCATACTAGAGTTTCATTTATATTCCTCATAGGAATAGCTGAGTATTCCGTATAAGTATTTTATATCATAAGGAGTACTCCTTATACTTAAACTGAATAGGGCAAATTTGATAAATTTTCACTATTCATAAAACATAATAAAAGGAGCACAACTGATGGTGAAAATTTTTTCAACAGTAACTTTTATATTTTGTTTATTGTTTATTACCGCTTGTAGCAGTAATTCAAACAATAATAACGACACTACTGAGACTCAAGAAGAAACAGCTAGCGGAATCCAAACAGAGACGTCTAGTGAAATCCAAGAAGAAACACCTAGTGAAACTCAGGTAGAGACATCTAATGAGATTCAAGATGAGACACATGAGGAGGAAGAAAATATGATTCCAGTCAATCTTATTATTAATTCCCAAACATTTTCAGCTGTATTTTATGATAATGAAACAACACAAGCATTTATAGAACAGATGCCCATCACACTTAATATGAGTGATTTAAATAATAATGAAAAGTATTATAACTTGCCAAATAATCTCCCAACGGAGAATACAGAGCGACCTGATGTTATTCACGCAGGAGAAATTATGGTGTGGAGAGCAAATACAATCGTTGTTTTTTATGAGACTTTTTCAAACTCTTTCAGTGGCTATACTAGATTAGGATTTATAGAAAATATCGACGGACTTGTAGAAGCACTCGGTCCGCAAAATGTTGATGTTACCTTTGAGCTTAACAACTAAGTGAAAACATCTAATAAGAACAAGCCCCTAACTCAAGGTTAAGGGCTTGTTCTTATTAAAATTATTTTAACTGCTTAAATCTTCACCATTCGTTTCAATTACCTTTTTGTACCAATAAAATGATTTCTTCTTAGAACGAGTAAAAGTACCCTTTCCTTCATCGTCACGGTCAACATAAATAAAGCCATATCTTTTACTCATCTGTCCTGTGCTTGCTGAAATCAAATCAACACAACCCCATGAAGTATAACCTAGCAATTCTACGCCATCGATTTCTACTGCATCTTTCATAGCTTCAATGTGCTGTCTCATATAATCAATTCGATATTCATCGTCCACATAGCCATTTTCATCAGGAACGTCTACTGCACCCAGGCCATTTTCAACGATGAACAATGGTTTTTGATAACGGTCATACAATTGATTCAGTGCACTTCTCAAGCCAAGTGGATCAATTTGCCATCCCCACTCAGTAGCAAGCAAATGCGGATTTTTGATTGAACCAAAGAAGTTTCCAACCGTATGTTCATAATCTTCCGAGTGTGCACTGACAGTACGTGTAGCATAGTAAGAGAACGACACAAAATCAACTGGAGAAGTAGCTAAAATCTCTTTATCTTCTTCGGTAATATCAATATTCAGATTTTCTCTTTCGAATTTTTTCAAAGCGTAGTTCGGGTATTTTCCTCGTGCTTGCACATCAATAAAGAAGTATCCTTCTCGATCTTGATTGATTGCTTCAAAATAGTCTTCTGGTCGGCATGTATATGGATAGCTGTTCCCACCAGCTAGCATGCAGCCCACTTTATTTTCTGGATCAATTTCATGGGCTTTTTTAGTCGCTAACGCACTCGCTACCAGTTGGTGATGTGCAGCTTGATACATCACTTCTTGTTCATTTTCACCTTCTTCAAAGGCAATTCCACCTCCAACGAAAGGTTGGTGAAGTACAATATTGATTTCATTAATCGTTAACCAGTATTTTACTAAGCCTTTATAATGTTTCAAAATGGTTTCCGCATATCGAACATAAAAATCAATCATCTTACGATTTCGCCAAGCACCATATTTTTTGATTAGATGAATCGGAACATCAAAGTGAGCAATCGTTACCAATGGTTCAATATTATATTTTCTTAACTCTTTAAAGATTTTTTCGTAAAAATCTAAACCTTCTTTATTTGGTACCTCATCATCTCCATTAGGGAAGATTCTTGTCCATGAAATAGACATACGATAAACCTTAAATCCCATTTCTGCAAACAATTTAATATCTTCCATGTAATGATGGTACATATCTACTGCTTCAATAGCAGGGTAATAATATCCCTCTTCCCATGAAAGCATTTTTCTACGTCCACCTAAAACATCCCCGCGCTCAGGACCGTGAGGAGCTACATCAATATTTGATAGCCCTCGGCCTCCCTCTAAAACGCCACCTTCACATTGATTAGCTGCGGTAGCACCGCCCCATAAAAAATCTTTGTTTAAGCTCATTAAAAATCCTCCTTATGAAATTAATTCTTCACGTAAATCTGTGTCAGCCGGCATAATAGTTAACAGTAAATCTTTTTCATTCACATTCTTCTTATCTGTGTTCAAAATATCTGAATAATTTGCTGTATTTGTAATAATGATCGGCGTTACAGTTTCATAACCTGCTTCGTTGATTTTTTCAATATCAAATTCTACTAATAAATCTCCCACACGTACTTGCTCTCCCTCTTTCACATGAGAGACAAAGTGTTTTCCTTTTAATTCTACTGTATTTAATCCAATATGAATCAATATCTCCGCACCATTTTCAGCTACTAAACCGATGGCATGCTTTGTTTTGAAGACTGTTACTACTTTTCCATTTATTGGTGACACTACTCGACCTTCTGATGGATCAATGGCAATTCCTTTTCCCATTAACTCCTGACTAAATACTGGGTCGTTTACTTTACTTAACTCTAATGCACGACCTTTTATCGGGCTAAAAATTTCTTGTGTAGTCCCAGAGTCTACTTCTGATGTTTCCTTCTCTTCTTCGCCAGCAGTATCTTTGAAACCTACTACATATGTCAAGAGAAAACCAGCAATGAAGGAAACTGGCATTGAAATAATTGCTCCCCAAAATGCAAAGTTAAGACCATCTGTTGGGCTAATAAAAGTAGGGACTGCAAATACTCCCATTGCTCCTATGCTATATACAGCTGAGCCTGCAAAACCGGCAACGGCACCACCAAATGCACCACCGATACAACTTGTAATAAATGGCTTCTTCAATGGTAAACTAACTCCATAAATCGCTGGCTCTGTTACTCCAAAAATACCAGAAATAAATGCTGGAAAACTTATGGTTTTCAATGCCTGATCTTTTGTTTTTAAGAAAACAGCCAATACAGCACCTGTTTGTGCAAAAGAAACAGCCATAATTAATGGAAGAATAAAGTCATACCCCATAGTTGCAAAATTGTTTAATGCGATTGATGTAACACCCCAGTGTAACCCGAAAATAACAAGAATTTGCCAAAATGCTCCCAATACAAGACCACTAATCATTGGACTTACGTTATAAATTGTTATGATCACCAGACCAATTAGCTCTGCTATCCATATTGCAGTAGGCCCAATTATCATAAATGTAAGTGGTGCAACGACAAGTAGTGTACAAAATGGAACTAAGAATGTTTTTACTACAGCTGGAATCACTTTTGCGAAAAACTTTTCTACTTTTGCTCCAAAGAAAGTTGCTAAAATAATCGGTATAACTGAAGAAGCATAGTTCATTAAGATAACAGGTATTCCTAAAAATGTGATGTGAATTGGCGATTCAAATATTGTTCCTGTAAACAATGTAAAAAGTGGTTCTCCTGCTGTTAGCCCAGCTAGTGTTGGATAAACAAGGGCCCCACCTATCGCCATCCCGATAAAGACGTTCCCTCCAAATTTTTTCATTGCTGTATAACCAAGGAAGATTGGGAAGAAATGGAACAAGGCATCCCCAATAGCATTTAATAAGTGGAATGTCCCAGACGTATCCGTAATCCAACCAAGTGCGCTAAATAAAGCTACGAGCCCTTTGATGATCCCAGAAGCCGCTAATAATCCTAATAGTGGTGTAAACACTCCTGAAATAGTATCAATAAAGCGGTTAAACAGAGACTCTTTACTTCCACTATCATCGGTATCAACGATTTCATTATTATCCGTTTTTATATTACCTACTTCAGCAATAGCTTGATACACATCTGACACATGGTTTCCAATAACTACTTGATATTGTCCACCACTTTGCATGACTGTGATAACACCTTTCATTTTTTTTATTTCTTCCGTTTTTGCAGCGTTTTCATTTTTCAACTTGAAACGCAGCCTTGTTATACAGTGTGTAAGGCTATTAATATTTTCCCTTCCCCCTACTTTTTCAAAAATATCTCTTGCTAATTGCTCGTACTTCATATTTTCCCCTCTTTTCTTTATAATCTCTCAGAAATTCCACAATGGATGAACCAAGAATTTTCTTGAGATAGCTTATTTTTTCTTGAATAACTTATCATAGAGATGTTCCATTGGAGAGGCATTCCTTCATGCTCTCTCCAATATAACTCTCTTTTTGCAGGATTTTTATTATTTCACAATCCCATTAGACTACTTAACTAACGTTTGGTGCAAGGGATTCAACATGATTTCCCTCTTGATTATTATTTTTTTGCAGTAACGAAAGTATTTTTGTTTGAAAGAAATTAATTAATGGCCCCATAAAGAAGGCTACAATGAAAGTAGCTAGACCAATTGTTGCTCCAAATACGAGTGATGCTATTACACCAGTAACATCTGTCCCAACTCTTGCCCATTTAAATGGAATTCGTTTATTCGTTACTTCTTCTATTACAAAACCTAAAGCATCATAAGGGGCTAACCCAAGGTCCGCAGTAATATAGATTGAAGCACCCAAAGCAAGAAAAACAATCGCTGCCACCATTAAAACGACACGAACCGGTAAAGAAAAATTAACATCTACCGCTCCAGTAATGAAATTAATAAAGAAGTCAATGATATACCCTAATAAAACCGTACTAAAAATAGTTCCAATACCAATAAGCCCTCTTTTTTTCCATAACACAAATGCCAACAATACAAGATTGACAACTAACAAATAAGTTCCCAGACTAACCCCGATTGTATTACTAATCCCTATTGCCATGCCGTTAAAAGGGTCTGTTCCGAGGGCAATAATTTGCAATGCTGCTATACTAAAACCAATAATTACCTGGCCTCCTATCATCATTAATATTCTTGTTAATAACCCATTCATATAATCCCAACTTTCTTATTTTTATGATTAAATATTTTTGATTCTTTTTTATACATTTTTACTGATTGACTATACCGACCGAAAACAATTTCATTATTTTTATCAATCCATAAAATTTTCCAAATATCATTAGCGCTAAATAATTACAAATCCATCATAATATACAATTACAAAAACAACAAATACCTATACGTAATAGTTATCTATAACTATTACGTATAGGTAAACTTCGTACTATGTTACTTTCGGAATATAGAAATAGAGGAAAAAGTTCGACAAAGTAATACTTTGATTTTACTGATAAAGATGAAGCTCTAACTTATTCCTAATCTTAATTTTTCTAAAAATTTAGTTGCTGCATTTGATAGTGCCTGGTTTTTCTTCCAAATAACATTCAAGTTTACATCTAAATTTGGTTTTAGAGGGATGAAGATAATATTTGTACCTTGTGTATTAATAACTCCGTCAATGCATACTGCACAGCCCACCCCTTGTTCCACCATTAAAGCAGCGTTGTACAAAAGATTATAACTACCGATAATATGAAAGTGATCTAAATTATCTCCTAGCCATTCTGAAATTTGATGGCTTACTAAAGATTGTTGCGATATTAATAGAGGGATGTCCTTTAAATCACTAGACGTGATGATTTCATTTTGTGCTAGAAAATGGTCACGTCTAACTAATATTCCCCATCGATTTTGATAAGGTAGTCGTACATATTCATACTTTTGTTTATTTGTTGGATCGATGACAACACCAAAATCTAATAAACCATTATCTAATTTTCCCATTACATCATCTGCATTCCCGCTATATAAATGAATCTTTATTTCAGGATATTCCTCCATCATTTTTTTAGCTGCTTCCGCAATCAATGACATCGCTCGGGTTTCACCTCCACCGATGTACACTTCTCCAGTAATAACTTCCTCTTTTTTTAAGTTAGAAGTTGTTTTTTCAACTAAGGATACAATTTCACTCCCTTTACTAAAAAGAAACATTCCTTCTTCTGTTAATCGAATTTCTCTATTTCCTCTTTCAAAAAGGGTAACACCTAGTTCATTTTCTAACTCTTTCAATTGTTTAGACAAAGTTGGTTGAGAAAGATGTAAGCTTTTTGCGGCTCTGCTAATATTCTTTTCTCTTGCTACTGCCAAGAAATATTTCAGTACACGAGTCTCCATATGTTCCCTCCCATAACATTTCACTATAATTAAATATTATATATAATTATATACAATATTAATGATATAGCTACAAGATAGTTAATGCAAGGAGTGAATTGACAAATAGCCCTATTATAAAAGAGAACAGGATAGCGAACACCAGATAAAGCAAAAAACGATTCATTCCAAGTACAATTTTCAGTGCTCCTAAATTGGTGATTTTTGTTGCAGGACCGACAATCATGAAGGCTGCTGCAGAACCCATGCTCATGCCATTGTAGAGCCATTGCTGCAAAAGTGGAATGGTTCCACCACCACAGACGTAAAGAGGAACGCCGATTGTAGTAGCCATCAGTATTCCAAAACCTTGGTTGTTTCCAAATAGATTGACAATGGTATTGGTTGGAATATATCTTTGAAATAGCACTGAAAGAATCATACCTAGTAAAAAATACAAGCCAGTTGCTTTCACATTTCTACCAAAGTTTTTCAGAAATCGTAACAAAAGATTCGGATCCGTGTCTCTACTTTTCTTCGACTCGAAGCCAGAGAAATTAAAAAAGGATTTTCCCCGATAAAAAAAATGTATGAAGAGCCCAGCAACAATACCACATAAAAAGCAAGATATGATTCGTACGAAAAGTGCAGTTGTCCCCAATGCAGCACTATAAATAATAAGCTGAGGGTTAAGCAGAATGGAGGCCATCATAAAAGCAGCCAGCCAATCATCCCGCATTCCTTTCTTTGAAAAAGAGGCAGCAATAGGAATCGTACCGTACATACATAAAGGTGATGCTATTCCTAAAATGCAGGCAGGAACAATACCAAATAGTCCTAGTTTCTTATCGCGTAAATGATCGAATAGCTGATTGATACGCTCTTTTCCAAAAACTGATACAGCTGAGCCTATCATCATACCTAACAGCCAGTATATAAAAATATGTTCTAGTTGAATACCAAAGTAATACCAAAAATATATGAATTCTCGTCGTAACACCTCCACCATATCTTATTCTCCCTCCCCCCATTTGTTATTGACCTACATATACCAGTTCAATGCCTTCCTCTTTTCCCAAATTGCGACTATATAACTTTTCCTCAGAGTTATTCCAATGCTCATGCACTCCAAGATTTGTTACAACTTCCCCATTGCCGTTATAGTAAACAGTACCAGAAGGGGCGTTTCCAACAAGTGCAGCTTCATGCAAATAACTTTCCACATCAGGATTGTCTCGAAGGGTGCCGTTTCGTTCCGTCACAGTAGGCTCATTAATCAGAAAATCTGCGCCTACAGAATCAATGGCGACCGGATCTTGTGAGAAAAATATGCTGGATGTGTAATCATTATTAAATGGCGATTGTGTCCAACGGGAATTTTCACCAGTAATAGGTATACTTTCTCCCGGTGCTACTATGATTGCATCTAGCATATAAAGCATTGTTTTTTCACCTAACTGATGATTTGCCATTAAATCTACCAAAACTGTGTAAGCATCCATTTCATTTTCCCTAACATAGCGATGAATACCAGCTCCTTCTGGGGCACGCATTCTATTGTTGTTCACAATGCTTCCGAAGTGGTTTTTGGCAGATAATGTAATGCCATATACGTGACCCTTTAGATTAGCTAGATTGATCAAATAGTCCGCTCCTGTAACCGACGCGGGTAGATAGTTAGTAGCTCCATCAACTTCTTGTGACCAGATAACAGGTACATCTATATCCGGTACGGCGTCATTTTCTCCCCCGATGTCACGATACCGAAACTGTATACCTTCAAGCGGACCTTCGCTGCATAATTCCTGCATATAGTCAGGGAATATACGACCGGCATCATATACTGTAATGTCCCTTGGTGCGATACCTGCTTCCGTCACCAACGATATAAGCAAGGCTCTAAGAAGTACAGGGTTTGTGTAACTTTCTTGTGTTTCACCACTGGTATCATCACCATACGCCCCGGCACCATTCATATTGGTTTTAATGGCAATTTTCTGACCAATTTGATAACTTCCTTCAACTCCACGAGAAGAATTGTGTGCACGAAATAAGGTATCCCAGCCAGATGTTACATCCGTTTCTCCTGCTAAATTAGCAATCCCATCATTGACCATGGATTGTATGATAGCTTCATCAAAGTGCTCAAGTTGCCACCAATATCCTTCACCATCCCACTCTACAGAATCCGGGTTGTGCGTCCATACTACGCGGCCCGGCATAGCCCCAATGCCCTCACCATAAGGTTCATGATAAGGAAAGACAGAATCATATGAAGGAGGTGCTTCCTGATTAGATTCTGGCGCCGTTTGTTCAGCATTTTCTTCTGGCACAACACTCTCAGTAGCACTAGAATTATCTTGTTGTTCTGTGTTTTGACATCCCACCACAAACAGAAGTGAAACCGATGATAATAAAGCTATCCATTTGTCTCTCATGTACCCAACCCCTTTTTTAAAAAAATCTATTTATTTTCCTGTATTTCATCTATTTATACGCTAAAATAAATACACACCATCCATGCCTACTCACCTTCTAAATGCCCTACTCCTGTTTGAAAATGCAAATTACAACGCTCTTTGATGTGATAAGCAGAAAAATAGGACTCCTCCAAAGGAATCCATTCTTCCTGAAAGCGAACAGCAAGCTTCTCACCGTTTCTACTTCTAATACGGCGTAGCTGTTCATCCTTATCAACTGTCAAAAATATCTTCAAGTCATAATACTCAAATAATCTCGGATGACAGCAATATGATCCCTCTATAATATTGATTGAACTTGGCGCTACCTGCACAGCCTCTTTCATTTCCTGCCTTTGACAGTCGTAGGGACGGTATGAAAATATTTCCCCTCGCTTCAGTGGAATCAGAACATCTTTTAGGAAACGTTCATAATCTACGTTCCCACCCAGCTCATTCATACGTTCAGGGGTACGCTGCTCTGGGCGCAGAAAAAAATCATCCATATGAATCACATTACACCCACAAACCGTTTGCATATGTGTTGCAACTGTTGTTTTTCCTGCGGCGCACCTGCCTTCAATCGAAATCAACAAACGTTTCTTTTCCTGACGAAGTTCCTCGATTTCACAAAGAATAGATTCCGCAATGTTCTGAATCATATTAGCTTCCAATCGCTGCACCCACTTCCTCCGGATGCTCTCTGCTGAGCCCTACAAGGTCAGTACGATTCAAAGCAATCATGATTGCCGGGATGAGAGTAAGCTGTATCACGATACCAGGGATGGCGCTTAAGAAAGCTCCTGTTATAAACATCTGCCAGGTAAATGGACTGCCGCCAATACCAAGAAGCAACACTTGAGCCACCCCCCATACAATCCTTCCAGCAAGCATGGCAGCAATCATAGAGCGGTAAAGCACAATCCCACATTGCCCACGGAAGCGTCCGTACAAAATTCCGGCAATAAGTCCATAAGTTGCCAATTCAAAAGCCATTGCAATAGCTATAGGAAACATGACCGGCATTCCGAACATAGCCGATCGCAACAGCGGAAGAATAAAGCCCACTGTCAAGCCATATTTCCAGCCGCAGATTAAACCGCACAAAAAAACGGGTATGTGCATCAGCAGTAGCATTCTCCCAATCTGCGGTATTTGCCATGTCAGAAAAGGCAGTACAAGACCAATTGCAACAAACATGGCCGTCAGTGTTAAGTTCTTTGTCGCTATACGTTTCATTTTCTCATCCTCCATTTAGTTATCAATAGACACCAGATTGTATATCCGGCTTCCAAGACCTATGGTTTCTGCATGTTCCAGCAAGTACAATTGACATCATATCACTTAAAGTTAAGATTAAGTCAACAATTTATATCAACAAAATTAGGTGATGATTTTCAATCTTCAGACAGTTCATCCCCTCTAATCACTTGACTTAGAGTTAACTTGAAGTGATACACTTGTTTTAAACCTAACTGATTTCTAAAATCAAAAGGTTAATACAAAGTAAAGGAATGATATCAAATGACAAATAAAATCGTACTTGTAACTGGAGGAAGTCGAGGTCTTGGTAGGAGTTCAGCGCTTGCTTTGTCTCAAAAAGGTTATGGAGTTATCATCACATATCGTTCGCAAAAGGAAAATGCTGATGAAGTAATCAGTGAAATTGAAAAAGATGGGGGACAAGCTGCTGCCTTGCAACTTGATACTGGAGTTGTATCCTCGTTCGATGATTTCGTCTCGTCATTTATTGATGTTCTAAAAGAAAAGTGGAATCGTGATACGTTTGATTACCTCGTTAACAATGCTGGTGTCGGTATTATGGCTCCATTCGCCAATACAACGGAAGAACAATTCGACAACCTGGTAAACGTACACTTCAAAGGTGTTTATTTCTTAACGCAAAAACTACTTCCGCTGCTTGCTGACAACGGCGGTATTGTGAACATTTCATCAGGATTGACACGTTTCACAAACGAAGGAAACAGTGCCTATGCAGCGGTGAAAGGTGCTATCGAGGTGTTCACTCGCTCTCTAGCTAAGGAGTTGGGCAGCAGAGGAATCCGGATTAATACCGTCGCACCTGGTCCGATGGCAACAGATTTCGGTGGAGGATTACTGAAAACCAATTTGGACTTGAAGGCTTACCTCAGTTCTGTTACTGCCCTTGGCAGAGTCGGAGAAGCCGATGACATTAGTGGTGTCATTGCCTTGTTATGCACAGATGAGATGAGATGGGTCACTGGGCAACGAATTGAGGCTTCTGGTGGAATGTCTCTATAACTGTAATTTTCCAGAAAGGTGCAAACATTATTTTCAAATGTTTTGCACCTTTTCCGCCAATTTCTCCTACTACTATTGCTTATTTCTTTTTAAACTTGGTTTCGTCTTTTAAACTCATTCACTGTCATCCCAGTCCACGCATGAAAAGAACGGAAGAAAGAGTTTAAATCTTGATACCCTAGTAAATAAGTAATATCGTCATTGCTCATATCAGAATTAACTAAATAGTGCTTAGCCAACAACTCTCGTGTATGATTAAGTTGCTTTTGAAAGGTGGTTCCTTCCTCATTTAACTTGCGCTGAAATGTGCGCTTTGTATATCCTAATTTTTTTGCTACGTCCTCAATGCTGCTGTGCCCACTAGGAAGCAGCTCAGTTAATGCAGTTCTAACCCGCGCTGAAAAACTCGCGTCCATCTCAATTTCATCCAACCTTCGTTTAAGCTCTGGTTCAAAGAAGTCCCACATTGTATCGTTACGAGTAATAAAAGGTTTCAAGGCATCTTCTAAACGTAAAGTTAACTTGTTTTGACTACCTATCGTAGGTTCAATTCCGAAATAGTCGGCGTAAATTTTGGGATTGCTTACTTGTCTCATGGTAATGGAAGCTGGTACAATATGTTCTTTAGTGGCTTTACGGATAAGGTTTATCAAGAATGTCAACTCAGCCACAACTAAAAATGTTGGTAATTCGTGTTCTTTTTCTTCTAGAGTAATTTCCAGTGACACTGTGTCTTGGCAATGTTCTATCTGTAAAATAAGCGGACATGTGATTTGCTTATATCGAGCAATCCTCTCCATACAAGTGAGGACATTTTGACTGCAATAGGCAGCAAAGATAGGTGGTGAGAATGTTTCAATTCCTTCCACTTGACTAATCTTAATAGCCGCCAATTCGTCTGGTGATAAAGCATCAATGGCTTCCATAAGCCTGAAATATTCAGGAATAGACAGCGATGGATTTGCATGTCCAAATAAATTATCGGGAAGCTGAGCTTTTCGTAGAACCTCAATTGTGCTAATTCCCATGCTTTCCAGTAGGGTCGGGTATTGGTGATCAAGTAAAAATCGTTTCATAAACATTCACTTCCTTTATCAGCCCAATGTGTTTTTCATCATCCAGTTGAAAGCTTTAACTGGAAGAATGTAACTCATGAACACCATAGGCTTCGCTCCCATCCCAAAGAGGTAACGTGCTTTTGGTTTTTTCGTATTGACAGCCTTAGCAATCACTTTAGCTGCTTTATCTGATCCGCCAACCATCATGTTTTTCTTTGAATACATAGTACGGTACATATTCGCCATTTTTGAAGTCGCCGCTTCATAAGCAGTACCTAAACCAACTTTATCTAAATTATCTGCGGTTATGACACCCCATTCACTCGCCACACCAGCTGGGTTAATCGTAGAAACATTTATTCCAAAATCGGATGTATCCATTCGTATGGAATGGCTCAAGGCTTCAACCGCATATTTACTCGCATGATACCATCCACCAAGATAAGATGTTACAAGTCCACCAACTGAAGATACGTTAATAATGTGACCAGATTTTTGTTCTCTCATATACGGTAACACCAATTGGCACATCTTTGCGAGTCCAAATACATTGACTTCTATTTGTCGTCTGGCTTCTTCCATTGGCACTACTTCAATGGGTCCATATGAGCCATATCCAGCATTATTAATAAGTACGTCGATTCTTCCTTCACTTTTGATAATGGTATTAACTACATTTTCCATTGATTGATTGTCTGTTACATCCAAAGAGAGTGGCGTTACACCAAATTCTTTTAATGGATTCATCATTTCAAGACGTCTAGCTCCACCATATACGGTATGACCTTGACTGGCTAGCAGTTTTGCAGATTCGAAACCGATACCACTACTTGCTCCCGTGATTAAAATTACTTTTTTCATAATGTTCAACACTCCTTTTTCATTTTGATTGTTTTTCCTACCCCTGTAAGAATTAAAATGAATTCCGACTTCATCTCGACTTTTTTAAACCCTAGCTTTTCATATAATCTTAAAGCCGTATCGTTGTTTGAATAAACATCGAGTACTACTTGTTTGTAACCCAGCTCACTCGCAGCAAAATCAATGAGTTTCGTAGCAATCCCTTTTCCTCTGAATGCGGGAGCTGTCGCTAAATATTCAATCTCCACTTCTTTAAGATTCGTCACTCTCGGCGTAGATAAGCCATTTGGAATAAACTTAAATAAAAGAAAGCTTTTTAATTTACCGAACAACATTTTGAAAGTTACTTTATCAACTGAACGTGTACAACGCCTAGATGCATCACCTAAACCTAAAAAACCAATAACTTGATGCTCATGCAGATAAACATAATTCATTTCTTTAACCAACGCTTCTTTAAAGAATCGCTTTAATACTTGCTTGTCTTTTGATAAGATGGAGAAGATGTTAAAAAACCCGTCAACAAAAATTTCAATTGCCTGCTCCATTTGAATCTCATTTACTTCTGATAGTTTCAGGATTTTATACGCCACATTTAGTCTTCCTCCCACTTATAGTTGTTCAAACAAATAATTAATTTATTCTAATAAAATTATATGATAGACTAGATTGCACCTCAATAACGAATCATGCCAGCTTAAATGCAATTTACGCCAAAATTTTATTCTAAAGAATGGAAATATTCGCATATCGTCGTAAAAAAAAACAGAAAAAAACCATTTGCCAAAGATATGAACAATTCACTTAGCAAATGGTCGTATTATCTATTTAACTATTATTGTATTCTCTCACATGATAGTTTTCTACACATACTTCAAAGATTTTTTCTCTACCTGAATTTGGTTTCACATCTAATTTTCATTTCTTCCGATGGATAGGCTACACTAATATCAGCTCCGTGACGTCTTTCATTTGATTTTGGTATTCAAATGGAATTTCTTTATTAGTAATGACAAAATCAACTTCAGACCATGGTGCTACTTGAACCAACGAGGTCGTTTCAAATTTTGCAGCATCTAATAATACTACAACTTTGTTTGATTTTTTCATCAGAGCTCGTTTCGTTTCCGCATCCTCCCAAGAGGCGCTACAAAAACCATGCCGGTTCTTCACACCGCTTGATCCTAAAAAACAAATATCAAATTGAATATCCGCATAAACGTCCCTTCCATAATCATTGCCGAAAGCCAAGTTTTGGGAATTAAATTCACCCCCTGAACAATGAATTTTATGAATACTTTGATATAATTTAAAAATGGCTGCTAGAGAACTGGTGAAAATATGCTTCGGTTCTTGATGACTAGCAAGTCTGTCCGCCAAAAGTGCAATTGTACTTCCCCAATCAAGCCCAATAATTCCGTCTTCCGATTGGATTAATGTGATGGCTTTCTCTATCAATTTTTGTTTAGAGTCCACATTGATAATGGTTCGCTCTTCAACAGGAGGCAGTTCAATTTCAGTTTCTTTGTTTTTAACTAAGACAGCTTTTCCATAAGATCTCTTTAAAACTCCTTCTTTTTCAAGGTAATTTAAATCTTTTCGAATTGTTTCATCGGTTAAATTGAATTTTTCTACCAAGTCAGCAACCATTACTTCTTTATGTTCATATAATAATTCTGTAATTTGCTTTCTACGCTTATTTATTTCAATTGCTTTCATCATTATTTTCACCTCAATCTTACTTATATCATACCACAAACCCAATTAAATAAACAAATAACTTGGGTTTACCTTGCATTTCAGTCAAAAACAAATAAAATAATTGGGTTTTGATTGGGTTTGTGTTAAAATAATTTTGTATTAAAAAATAGAACCGAAAAAGGTGAAGCTAATGAAACTAATAGCAATTGATATGGATGGAACGTTATTTTCAAGCAGTCATACGATTTCCCAAGAAAATATTCAAGCAATACAAGAAGCAACTAAACAAGGACATATTGTGATGATTTGTTCTGGGCGTCCCCACAATAATTTAGTAGAGTTCATTGCCGATGAAATGGGTTTGATTTTGCCTGTTGCCGGAAGTAACGGTGCTGTTAGCTTTGTCGATAATAAAATCCTGCATACCGCTCCTCTTGATTTAGAGATTTGCAGAAAGATTGCTACATTTCTAGAAGCGGAGAAACATCCATATAAATTTTATACAAATAAAGGCGTGTTTATTATGGATAGCTTCTATGAAAGAACAGAAAAAGAACTACTACAAGCTCCAATTTCAAAAGAACCGCAGTTTACTGTCGAGATGTATACAGAAACAATGAAAAAGTTCGAAGCTAGGACTATCAAAACATTTTCAGAATTAGAAGAGATTGAAGGATTGGAGATTTTCAAAACTTATGTCTCAACTCCATTATCGGAGCGAAAAGAATCTGTCACTTTATTTTTGAACAGCTTGGAAAATATTGGATTTACTTCTTCTGCTTTTTACAATATTGAAATTATGAGTATCGATGGTCATAAGGGTACTGGTTTGCGTCGAATAGCAGAGCATTACAAAATTCCTACTGAAAATACCATTGCTATTGGTGATAACTTCAATGATGTGCCGATGATGGAAATTGCTGGATTAGCAATCGCTATGGATAATGCCGAAGAGGAAATCAAAGAAATATGTGATGTCGTGACAAAATCCAATGATGAAAATGGTGTCGCATATGCAATTCGCAAATATGTATTAAACGAAGAAAGTTAACAACTATTGATCCAGAAGGCCCTCAAGGTGGCTTTTTCAGAGGGCGAGAACTGTTAAGGATTATTAACCTTTTTCTCCTCATATCTACTTGTTAAAAGTAGTTATATTGTATATAATTGAACTGAGCGAAGGAGGTGAAGAAAGTGAAATATTATTCAATTGGTCCTTTTGCTAAGAAAGTAGGAAAAGGTATCAGTACGTTACGTACGTGGGATCAAAAAGGTATTTTGAAACCGCATCATATATCAGAAGGCGGTCATCGTATGTATAGCGAAGACCAAATCTATGAGGTGTTAGGGAGACCAAATATCACCAAAGAGCGTATCACAGTGGGCTATTGTCGCGTTTCTACTAAAAAACAAAAAGATGACTTACAACGACAAATGGACTTGATGCAACTGTATTTGGCTGCAAAAGGAAGTCCCTTCGAAATCATTACCGATATCGGAAGCGGTATCAACTATGAGAAAAAAGGTCTTCAACAATTGTTAGATAAAGTCATGCGTGGGGAAGTGGAAAAGGTTGTGGTATTATATCGTGATAGATTGGTTCGCTTTGGCTGGGAACTGATTGAGCAAATTTGTAAACGCTACGGAACAACAATCGAAGTCATCGATAGCACACAAAAAACAGATGAACAAGAACTGGTGGAAGACCTG
>DAIDKD010000028.1 GCA_027451065.1 Bacillaceae bacterium
CAATGTATTCGAAAAAAAGATCCCTATGGAACAATTGTCTTTGTCACTACCCACTCGGAACTTGCTCCTAAAACATTTGCTTATAAAGTTGCCGCTATTGATTTTATTGAAAAAGATCAAGACGAGAGCGCCTTTAAAAAGAGAATTGAAGAGTGCTTATTAATCGCCAATGAATATAAAAAAAGGCCTGTAAATACAGATACATTTTCATTTGAGAATAAATACACTAGCTTTCAGATACCTTTCTCTGACATTCTCTATTTTGAAACATCTGATACACCACATAAAATTAAATTAGTAACAGCTAAGAAAACAATAGATTTCTATGGAAAATTAACCGAAGTAGTTGAACATGATGAACGCTTATTTCGTTGTCATAACTCATTTGTTGCAAATTCAGAGAATATCGTTGGATTAGATAGAAAGAATAAGTTACTTTTCTTTGGTGATGATAAAAGTTGCTTGATCTCTCGAAGACTGCTGAAGGATACAGAGGGTAGAATGAATAAGGTGAGAGAAGGATAGTTTGATAGAAGTAGAGGGGATAATGAGCCACTCTACTTTTTTATAGAATAATCAACACTACACAATCTTTATTAATTGTATAAACCATCTAGGAGCTTTAAGTGACCATCTATGATATTTGGGTATTCTTATATAGGGATTTGGTGCTAATATCATAGGTGTAGCAAAGAGGAAGGTAGAAGATAAAATTGTAGAAGTGTTAGATGAACGTGAAATAAAAAGCCTTTTGCTACATAAGATGATTTCGAAGTATTACTTGTTACTAAAAAAAATAAAAATAAAAAAAGATTGGAGTTCTGAATAATGACTGTTAAAAAATGTACTTTAAACAAATTAGGGATTGTAACTTTATCTACAGCTATGTTCGCAGGAGGCTTTTTACCAACTGCTGCTCATGCTCAGACAGCAAATCAGGCAACAACAATCGATACTAACGGAGTTGACTCAGCGTATGTGTCTGAGATTCTATCGGAATTGGAATCTATCGAATTGAATTTTAATCTATCTAGCAGTAAACCGCAAGAACAAGTTATTCAACTTGACAACGGAGAAGAGGTCACAGTTGGAATAAAGTCGGATTTAAATTCTAGAGCTAATTATTCTCTTTCGCAAGGTACTAGCTCATGGACAATTTATTTTACTGTAGGGTACCTTTCCGTACAATTTAAGACAAAAATTAACTTAACAGCTAGCGGAACATCAAGTATCACGAGTGCATCTGATGCGAAATATACTGCTGCTTTTTGTGACATAACAAGCGATAAATTGACCAAGACATCTACTTCAGCTACTTATACAGTAAAGGGGAAAGTAACAGGAGGCGGCTTTACAATCTATAGTTTTTCGCATATCTTAAAGGCTTCTGTTAAGGGAAAAACTTTGACTACATCATTTAGTTAATACACACTATTATCTATATGAAGAGGTGAGTAAATAGTGGAGTTACTTCAAATATTCTCGTCATTTTTGCCGCTAATAATTATTAGCATAACTTTAGCTTTTTTAGGTTATCTATTCTACAAAATATTGAGAAAATAAGATATTTTAGAAGGGTATTGTTCTAAACTCTCGAAATTTATGAAATTTTGAGAGTTTTTTTGTGCGCCCTGCATGGGCAAAAACTAGGTGAATCGTAAGAAGTCAGCAGAGTTACTATGGCAATAAATAATATTGCTGTTTATGCACAACAAAAAGGAGTACTTGTACCATATAATGTAACTGTGAATACATCTAAATCAGTTACATTATATGGTAGGGAGTGAATAGCCATTAAGATTAAAATAATTATTAGTAGTTTGATTGTAGTATAACTCTAAGAAAAACTCAATATCCTCTCTCGTTTTTCTTATCAAATAGAGAAGCTTGAAACATCCACATCTACGAATAAAAAACAAAGATGAAAAGATTCGAGCGAGACTTACAAGCAGTCTCAAAACATTGTAGTTGATTTAACGACAACAGCATTGACCGTAAAAGGAGCTGTTAGATGGACTAATGATGGTCGAACTACTATATATCGTCATGACGGAAGCCCCATTCCAGAGCGATTAATAAGCGCCGAGATACCGAATACGAGCGGTTAGTGAGATTAATTGAAAGCAATGATAACTAGAAATACCATTTGCTGACATGATACTTGCCGATTTAAAGAAAATGTATGATACCATTAATTAACCAAACTTTATGAGTAAAATTGAATCAAAAATGAAATCTGCCGAAAAAAGAAACATACCCAGCTCCAATCCATTGAAAAGCAATTGAACATGAAGCGAAATGCTTTACAGAAATTCATTCAAGGTGACATTTCTAAAGAGACATACGATGACTTTGTAGCAACAATAGAAGAAAAGCTACAAGGATTCGAAATGGAGAAATTAGAAATCAAAAAAGTAATAGCTGAAAGTCATTCCTCAACCAATCTTATTGCCATCAAAAAGCAGTTAAATGAATTTCTCCAATTCAATAATAATTCCTACTGAAAGAAATAACAACTAAGTCAATTACATTATTTACACCACCAATCCAAATCTTCTAGTTCACTTATAAATTCTTACGACGAAATACTTGATAACTAATTGTTAGAGAGGTGAGTATGAACAAAATACAACTCACAGCAACTCGCAACCAGTAGTTCTCAGGTCCAATTGCTTCAACCCAAGCAATATCCATATTTGCTTGAAAACTAATATACTGTAAAAAACTTGCTTCTTGAAAGAACATATACAATACCGAAATAATAAGTGGAAAGATGATAACAGTAAGTACTGCACTCACATTGGAATGGAACAAATACATTGCTAAAATTCCAATAGCAAATACAGCTTGTAAACATAGTACTTGAATACTGAATGTTCGTAAAAAGTTAGTAATAAAGCTAGTTTCCAACTCACCAACTCCATTTTTCATACTTGCCGTTAGAAAGGTGATGAGATAAAAAAAGAACAATTGGCAAGTTGAAGCGACTACAAAAACAAGATATTTTGAAAGGAAGAAGTTTAATCTTGAGATCCCAGAAGTAAGCAAATTTTTATAAGTCGAACGAGTTAAATCAAAACCGATGGTCATTGCAAGTAGTGGTAGACAAAAATAGAGAACAAAACTAGACATTGCTGACATTGCTGAGAGGGCATGTACACCTGTCCATGTTGACTCCACCACGGTTGCTTGAAGTTGGCTAATTTCTTCGGTTTGCATGCCAACAGTTCCAACGGCTTCAGTTGCCACTGAAAGAAACACAACGAATATGAGTACAATCTGTGTAATGTAGAATCCTCTTGAACGAAATAAGCGGTAAAAGTCGGCGCGTAATGTATTAAACATTGTTTTCTCCTCCTTGATGCCCAATTAGCTCTGTGAAATAGGTTTCTAATTCTTGCTTTGAGTAAAAAATCTCATCAATGACGATATTCTCATGAACAAGGGCTTTCGTAATGTCACGAATTTGTGTTGCTTCACCAAAAATATGCAACGATTTTTTTGTGACAGTTTTAATCGGGAAACCGAGAGAGTCTTGGATGAACATACTTGCTTTTTCAATGTCTGGTGTTTTCAACGTAATATAATCTTGACTCATCTCATCAAATTCAGCTTTCGTAATTTCTTTCATCAAACGACCTTCATGAATAATCCCAAATTTTGTTGCAACTTGATACAATTCGCTTAAAATATGACTGGAAATTAAAATGGTCATTTCTTTTTCTTTGTTTAATCGTTTGATCAAGCGACGAAAATCAGCAATGGCAATTGGATCAAGTCCATTAATTGGCTCATCTAGAATTAAAAAGTCTGGATTTGATAAGATAGCAATGGCGATACCGAGCTTTTGCTTCATTCCTAATGAGAAATTTTTGTATTTTTTCTTGCCTGTGTCAGCTAAATCGACTAATTCCAGCGTTTCCTTGATAATTCTTTTAGAATCTACAATTCCACGAAGTATGCAATAATATTCTAAATTTTGCTTAGCAGTTAATTGGTCGTAGGCAACTGGCGTTTCAATAACAGTGCCTGTACGCTGCAATTGTTTTGTCCATTCACTTGAAGTTTGTGAACCAAATAATGAAACCTCACCAGCTGTTAGATCAATTAAACGAGTAATTGCTTTTAGTAGGGTTGTTTTTCCTGCACCATTTCTACCAATAAGCCCGTAGATTTCTCCCTTTGTCAATTCTAAAGATACATTCTCAAGAGCTAGTTGTTGATGGAACTTTTTCGTTATATTGTTTAACTTTAAGATAGTTGCCATGTCTGCTTCCCCCTTTGCTTAACTATAACTTTATCATAGATGAAAAATATCAAATAATTATTTTTTAATTCTCAAATATTTCTAAAATTTTCATTGAGGAATGAAAAAAGTTATCACCGAGTCGGTTTCATTATTCGTTATTTAAAAGGAAAAGAGGAAATAACAGGATATTCTTATGAACCGTGGCATATTCGCTATGTAGGAGAAATTGCAACAGAAATATGTGAACAACAGCTTACGTTAGAAGAATATGTAAATGGTGGAATTATGGATTCATTCATCAGGGCTTGTTTTAATATAATGTTGATACTTAGCACAAAATGTAGCGTGGGAAATATTTTCCATGCTGTATTTTGTGCTAAGCCAAAGATTAATCTAATAAAATTCACAGCTACATGGTTGCAAAGAACTATTTACTAGACAAATTTTACAGCCGTTCCAGAGATATAGGCGTGGTTGGTGCTAGGTGCGTAGCGAATATTAATGACTGCATCAGCTCCGAGTCTCTTTGCTTCTGCTATCATTTCTTGCTTAGCGCTCTCAATTGCTTTGTTGTCAATCACAGTAAATACAAATTTAGCTCCAGATACAAAGCCGAGCGTTTCTAATGTTTTTCCTGAGATGTAATCCGTGTTAACTAAGAACATATGTTATTCCCCCAAAAAAAGATGATGTACTTTTTATTTTAACAAATAAGTGTTACTAAGGAAATTGATATTAATAGATATTTCTCAAAATTGAGTGGATTCTTCATTTATCTTAAAATCATTTTCACTTAAAAACATGGTAAAATACGGTGAATACAGAAAATATTGAGTAGTGGAAACTCGTCCTGGTGTTAAATCAAAAAATACCGAGACTTCAAGTAGTGATGGGAAGGGATGCTTAATAAATGCAATATCTGTCTTCGTTACATTATTAATTTTGTACGGGATTCTAATGGTATTAAGCTTTTTATTTAGATGGGTAGGTTTGTTTTAATAGTATTGCCACCGTTACTTTTCTCTCGTTGATAGAGTTCTTTTGAATTATCAAAAGGACTTGCCTATTTTTGCTTTTTTATATTTAGTAGAATAGGCTTTTTTGAGTTGACTCTTTCTATATGATGGGGAAGTTATTTTTTTCTATTCGATTATCATTTTAAAAAAATATATCGCTCGCTATACAGACTATGATACAATGCTACCTGAGATAAGGAAGTAGTTTGTTTCATATATTTTTTTGTATAACCTTTGAAAAAGAGAATAAATAAGGAGAAAGAAAATTTATGGATTTAATTCTAGATGTGATTTTTCATATAGTTGTCGAAGTACTATTTGGACCTATTTATAAGTTTTTAGGGAATGATAAAATATCTAAATCGTTGCGAATATTGGTGGCGTTGTTTCTTTTCTCGATACCGATAGGATTGATGATTTTCGTATTTCTAATGCTTGCTGAGGCAAATACTATTTTGGCATTCATTGTTTCTAGTATTGGAATTTTTATTTTTGTCTATTTTGCTATAAAAGTAATCTATAAAATTTGTACCGGATTCGATAAGAATAAGTGAACTTCAAAGGGAATAGCCGATCTCAATTCCGAGGTTGGCTATTCCGTTTGTATTCTAGCTAATGATTTCTAAAAATGGCCTAATTTTCATATCACAAACAACTCTACCAAACTTTAAAAATTCTGAAAAAAGTGATAATATTAGTGCTATGTATAGAAAAAGGACGTGAAAAAATGGGGTTGTTAGGGGATTTAAAAAAGAAAATACTGCTTGCTGACGGGGCAATAGGGACGATGTTGTATGCGCATGGCTTACAGAGTTGTTTAGAAGAGTTAAATGTAACGAATGGAGAACTGATTACGAGTATTCATAAAGGATATATTGAAGCTGGTTCCCAAGTGATTCAAACTCATACATATGGTGCCAATGACGGCAAACTTCGCTTACATGGACTTGAGCAGAAAGTGAAGGCGATTAATGAAGCGGCGGTAAAAAATGCAAAAAATGCTGCTGAAAAAGATACATACATATTAGGAACAATTGGAGGAATGAAACATATAGGCTCTATTGCAACAACAGCTACGGAAAGAGAGTATATGCTACTGCAACAGGCTGATATTTTGTTGTCTGAAGGGATAGATGGCTTGTTGTTGGAAACTTTTTACGATGAAGAGGAATTATTTCAAGCAGTTACTATATTACGCGAGAAAAGTAAAGTGCCGATAATTGCGCAAATTGCTTTACAGGATGTGGGTGTCACACAAAGTGGGCAACATATTGAAGTAGTTTTCGAACAGCTAGAAGCAATAGGCGCAGATGTTGTCGGATTAAATTGTCATTTAGGACCGTTACATATGGTTGAATCATTTGAACAAGTACCTTTTCCGAAGCATGCCTTTTTATCAGCTTATCCTAATGCGGGGATTCCTAAATATGTAGATGGAGAATATGTCTATGAAGGAAGCCCGGAGTATTTTCGAGAAATGACAAGAAAATTTGTAAACCAAGGTGTTAGATTGCTTGGTGGTTGCTGTGGGACAACTCCAGAACATATTCGTGCAATGAAAGAAGCGTTAATAGGATTACACCCTGTTACAGAAAAAGTCGTAAAAGAACGAAGAGAAAAAATTAGCATTCTTCCTACATACCCAAAAAAGCATGAATCCTTAGCAGAGAAAGTGAAAAAGGAAACAACGGTGATTGTAGAATTAGATCCGCCGCGAACATTGGATACAAAGCGGTTTTTTGAAGGGGCTAAAGCCTTGCATCATGCTGGGGCAAGTATGATTACTCTTGCAGAGAACTCGCTTGCTTCACCGAGAATTTCTAATGTAGCAATGGCATCATTGTTGTCAGCTAGAGGAATTCCTGTGTTGCCTCATGTAACTTGTCGTGATCGAAATTTAATCGGACTGCAATCCCATTTGTTAGGCTTGTCTGCGTTAGGGCTTCATGAAGTATTAGCATTAACTGGTGATCCTGCTCGTGTTGGTGATTTTCCTGGAGCTAGCTCTGTCTATGATGTATCATCTTTAGAATTGATTCGTTTGATAAAGCAAATGAATGAAGGGAAATCTTTCGTTGGGAAGACGATTGGACAAAGGGCGAATTTCTCTGTGGGGGCTGCTTTTAACCCCAATGTGAAGCATATCGAGGCCGCTGTGAAAAGAATGGAGAAGAAAATTCAAGCCGGAGCGGATTACTTTTTAACCCAGCCTGTGTATGATGAGGAGACATTAAGAAGAACATATGAAGCAACAAAAAACATGGAGGAACCAATTTTTATTGGGATTATGCCGATGACTAGTAAAAAAAATGCCGATTTTCTTCATTATGAAGTGCCGGGTATTTCTATTCCACAACAGATGCGTGATGCAATAGAAGGAGCAGAGGAAGCAGGGCGAGGAGTAGAAGAAGGAATACAAATTGCCAAATCATTAATAGATGCCGCAATAGAATTATTCCATGGAGTGTATGTAATCACACCGTTTATGAAGTATGAAATCACAGAACAGTTGGTTGCTTATATAATGAAGCATCAGAAAAGGTTATAAAGTGAAACTTTTTTCAGTAGGGGGTTTCTTTCATCCCCTACTGAAAATTAGTTGAACCAATCGGGCTTTTACGGGCAGTTATCTCCCACCTATCTTTTTTTTATTTTTCAGAATCTTGAGGTGGGAGTCTTACTGCCCGTTAATGCGAGATAAATATATAATTGGGGTTGAGGAAATGGACATAAAGCAAGCATTAGCACAACGAATCCTCATATTAGATGGAGCAATGGGGACAATGATTCAAGCTGAAAATTTAACAGCCGCAGACTTTGGTGGAGAAGTGTATGAAGGGTGTAATGAATATTTAAATATAACAAGACCGGATGTCATAAAAAATATCCACAAACAATATATTCTTGCCGGAGCGGATATCATTGAAACAAACACATTTGGGGCAACAAATATTGTTTTATCTGATTATGGACTGGAACATTTAGATGAGGAAATAAATGAAAAAGCGGCGAATATAGCAAGAGAAGCGGTGGCGGAATGTGGGAGAATCGTATTCGTTGCAGGTGCGATGGGGCCAACAACAAAGGCGATTAGTGTAACAGGTGGTATTACATTTGAAGGGTTAATTGAAGCTTACTATCGTCAAACAAAAGGTTTGCTTCGTGGTGGGGTGGATGCTTTGTTAGTGGAAACTAGCCAAGATATGAGAAATGTCAAAGCGTCTAGTATCGGCATTCGACAAGCATTTGCGGAGATGGAAAGAGAAGTGCCGATTATGATTTCAGGAACAATTGAGCCAATGGGAACAACGTTGGCAGGTCAAACGATAGATGCTTTTTATTTATCTGTGGAACATCTAAATCCTCTAACAGTGGGACTAAACTGTGCCACTGGTCCGGAGTTTATGCGCGACCACATTCGTACATTGTCAAATCTCTCAGAATCATATATTACATGCTATCCAAATGCGGGGCTTCCAGATGAAAATGGTCACTATCATGAATCCCCCCAGTCTTTAGCGAAAAAGCTATATGATTTTGCTGAAAACGGATGGGTGAATGTAGTTGGTGGGTGCTGTGGTACGACGCCGGCCCATATTAGGGCAATGAAAGAAGCGGTAGCAGATTTACAGCCACGGGTCATCCATCAGCGTAAAAATCACGGAATAAGTGGTTTGGAATCCTTGATATATGATGAAAGCATGCGTCCTTTGTTAGTTGGAGAAAGAACGAATGTCATTGGTTCCAAGAAATTTAAACAGCTAATTGTCGATGAGAAGTTTGAAGAAGCAGCGGAAATTGCAAGGGCACAAGTAAAGCGAAATGCCAATGTCATTGATATTTGCCTAGCGGACCCAGACCGAGACGAAATACAAGACATGGAGCACTTTTTACAAAAAGCGACAAAAATGTTAAAAGTACCACTGATGATTGACTCTACAGATGAAAAAGTTGTGGAAAAAGCGCTGACGTATTCCCAAGGGAAAGCTATTATTAATTCTATTAACCTAGAAGATGGGGAAGATAGATTTGAAAAAATCATTCCACTTGCCAAGAAATATGGAGCAGCTTTAGTCGTGGGAACTATTGATGAAGAAGGAATGGCTGTCACGAGAGAAAGAAAATTAGCCATTGCGAAAAGAAGTTATGAGCTGTTGACGAAAAAATATAAAATTCGTCCATCAGATATTATTTTTGACCCCCTTGTATTTCCAGTTGGGACAGGTGATGAAAAATATCAAGGTTCAGCGAAGGAAACAGTGGAAGGTATACGTTTGATAAAAGAGGCATTGCCAGAATGTTTAACGATTTTAGGAGTCAGCAATATCTCCTTCGGTTTACCACCAGCAGGTCGCGAAGTGTTAAATTCTGTCTTTTTGTATCAATGTACAAAAGCAGGGCTTGATTATGCAATTGTCAATACAGAGAAGCTTGAGCGCTATGCTTCTATTTCGGAAAAGGAATTGGAACTGGCAAATCAATTATTATTTGATACGAACAGCCAAACATTAGAAGCATTTACAGTCCACTTTCGTGGTGTGAAGAAAGAGGATAAGCAGAAAAATGAACATGCAACATTAGAAGAGAGACTGGCGAGTTATGTTGTAGAAGGAACGAAGATTGGATTAACAGAAGATTTACAAACGGCTTTAGACCGGGGAGACCAGCCTTTAGATATTATCAACGGAGCACTGATGACAGGAATGGATGAAGTAGGAAAACTTTTCAATGATAATCAACTGATCGTAGCAGAGGTTCTCCAGAGCGCCGAGGTCATGAAAGCAGCCGTTTCTTACTTAGAGCCATATATGGAAACAACAGAAGGAATGAAAAAAGGAAAGGTGCTTCTAGCAACAGTGAAAGGGGACGTTCATGATATAGGGAAAAACTTAGTAGACATTATTTTTACGAACAATGGCTATGAAGTTGTGAATTTAGGTATCAATGTTCCTCCCGCTCAATTAGTTGACAAGGTGAAAGAGGAAAATCCTGATATGATTGGGTTATCGGGACTACTTGTAAAATCGGCACAACAAATGGTGTTAACAGCTCAAGATTTACAGGCGGAGGGAATCTCTGTTCCGATGATTGTCGGAGGAGCAGCGTTAACGAGAAAATTCACCAATAACAGAATTTCACCAGCCTATGATGGACTTGTTGTGTATGCGAAAGATGCTATGAGCGGCTTGGATATTGCAAATCGTCTGCAAAATCCTGAAGGACGTGAAGCTTTGCGACAAGAAAAGCGAAATGAAACAGTGATAGAAGCTAAAAAAGAGGCAGTAGTAACAACGGTAGTACCAACACAATCTCAAATAGAAAAGGCCAAGGTATATGTGCCTTCATCATTAGAAAGAACTGTCATCAAGCATGTACCAGTATCCCATGTGATGCCTTTTGTCAATCAGCAAATGTTGTTAGGGCACCATCTTGGGTTAAAAGGAGATGTCCAGAAGCTTTTAGAAGAGAAAGACCAACGAGCATTATTTTTACGAGATAGTATCCAAGAGCTAACAGCAGAGATAAAAGAATGGCTACAGCCAAGTGTTATTTATCAATTTTTTCCGGCACAAGGTGATGGGAATGATATTGTGATTTATGATCCAAAAGACCACTCAAAAATTATCGAAAGATTTTCCTTTCCGAGACAACAACGGAAACCATTTTTGACATTAGCGGATTTTTTACGACCAGTTGGTGATGAAATGGATTATGTAGGATTTTTCTCTGTGACAGCTGGAAAAGGAATCAGAGAGCGAGCAGAGGTGTACAAGGAAAAAGGGGAGTTCGTGAAAAGTCACGCTTTGCAGTCTTTGGCTTTGGAAATGGCGGAGGGCTTGGCGGAGAAAACCCATATGATGATGCGGGAAAAATGGGGATTTGCTGATTCCATGGAAATGACAATGGCGGAAAGATTTAAAACAGCTTATCAAGGAATTCGTGTTTCATTCGGCTATCCTGCCTGTCCAGAGTTAGCAGACCAACAAAAATTATTTGGTCTCATTCAGCCGGAGGAAATTGGGATTCAATTAACAACGGGGTATATGATGAATCCTGAAGCCTCTGTTACAGCCATGGTGTTTGCTCATCCGAAGGCGAGGTATTTTTCGGTGTGAGAAAAGAAACGTCTGAAACAGGGCAAATGCATTTTGGAGGTTAGTGGTTAGCCGAAATCTTTCCCACCTGTTAGATTGTGAATAGCGACTAACAGATGGGGAATCTATTTTTGAGTACATCGAAATAATATGTAAAGGGACTTGTTCTTTTGAATGCGGACCTTATGTTTAAACTGAGACCAATCACTTTTGAACAGGAGGAAAGTAGTGTGATCAATCAACAGCAGGTACTAAGAAATTTACTTGAGCAGTACGCTGATAGATTTAATGATAGCTACCCTTACTATGAAACAAGGGGCTTATTGATGGAACAGCATATTGAGAATATTAGAGAAGCACTGGAAACAGGGAAGCCCTTTGAACTTGAGATCAATGCATCTATTATTATCTCAAGGGATATGGTAAACTATCAAAGTAACTACATAGCGTAGGGTGGGAGGTTCATCTTTTTGTAGTACCTTTTCCTGTTTTTAGAAGGGAGAAGGAGGTGAACCGCATGGATTTTTTACTAAATTTGATACATAGAGCTATGGAGACATTTGTAGTGGTTGTAGTAACAGCTATCGCAAGTGGGCTTGTAGCGAAGTGTAAAAAGAGACGTAAAAAAAGAACCGCTCTACGCCACCAAGCCAAGAGGGGTTCTAAGAAAAAAAGAAACAAATGATTTTTGATGAACCACTCACCTTACGGCAATAGTTGCATCTGACAGCACGTTTGCAGCGTGTCGTCTTTTATTATATACATATTATAGCATATTTATCACTTGGGGCAAGGGGAAACAGAGGGAATTTCAGATAAAAAAGTCCAAGTACCAATTGAATAGTACCTGAACTTCCCTATATACCAATATTCTCCATACTTAATACCGATAAAATTACAAAAAATCACCATCACTTATGGTATGGGTGCTAAATGAACTCACACACTCCCTATTTGGCTGATTTGGGGAGAGTTTTCATAATATTTTGAACAATATGGTACAGAATAACAAATGAAACGGGCACTCTGCTATGAGATACCCGTTTTTGTTCATAAAACATTCATAATAAAAATGCAATATATATTTTACATTATGTAATATATGATGTATACTATGACTAAGAAAGGGGGCATTCCATGAAAAACAAGAGAATGAAAATTGCCCGAATGGAAGTCGATATGAAACAGGAAGATTTGGCAAAAGCTGTAGGCGTCACGCGTCAAACTATCGGGCTGATAGAATCAGGGAAATATAACCCCACGTTAAATTTGTGCATAGCGATTTGCAAGGCGCTTGGTAAAACATTAAATGATTTATTTTGGGAGGAATAGAAATGAAAAATCAAAGTTTGCAGGATGAAAGAATTCTAACGCAACGCCGTAAAATAAATAGTGAAGCATATGGCATTATAATGATTGTGCTTCTCGTATCAATACTCGTACAACAATTTCTGCTAAATGCTCCGTTTAAGCAATATGCTGTTGAGTTTATATGTCTTTTTGGAATGTCAATTTACATGATAATACGATACATGATGCTCGGACTTAACATATACGGCGAAGGAAAACGGGCAAGAAGCATTCCTTTGGTAAACAGCATAGTAGCAGGAATTGTAGTAACAGTGATTAATGGTGTTTTGAACTATACAAAATATGCAGAGCATTATGAGGATAATATAGGCTTGTTCATCGCCACACTGGCAATTACTTTTATCGGCGCAACCGCTTTCTGCTTTGCTGTGCTATCGTTCCTCAATTATCTGAACAAGAAAAAACAGGAAAAAATTCAAAAGCAATTAGATGATGAGGAAGAGCAAGACTAATAGCGTAATCTTCACTTCAAAAGAACCGAAACCATTTCGTTGACATTCAATGTGCATGAGTCTATATTAAGATGTATCAAAATAAAAGAATCAATTACATGCGATGAAAAGGAAAGTACATTATGGAAACATCTTACAGAGAGTCTGGACAGGTGCAAGCAGACGTTGGGAACATAATGGAAGATGGCCTTGGAGCAGCGTACCGAGTGAGAAAATCATTAGGATACGATGGGCGCACCCATTACAGTGCTAGGGTATCGGGTCTGAGCAAGGCGATTCCGCTTTTCTTTCATCCTGTACTTGAAGAGGGGATAGTTGTGAGGCTATCCTGAACAAAGGTGGTATCACGGTCGTTTATCAAGCGCTCGTCCTTGTAGAATATGAGTCTACGGGGATGGGCGCTTTTTTGCTATGGTTGAGATGTAAAAAAAGTTATTAGAATTTTCTTGATGTTTATCTTCTGAAGAGAGGAAGTGGGATGGGAATATGGCAAATGTTGTGTATATAGGAGTACTAGGATTTGGAACAGTGGGGAGCGGGGTTGTGAAGATTTTCCAAGGATGTAAAGAGAAGATACGCAGGGAAACTGGCTGTGATGTCATAGTCAAGAAAATTCTTGTACGGAATCCAGAGAAAGAAAGAGCTTGTGCCGTGGAAACAGCAGAGATTACAACCTCTTATGAAGATATTCTCTACGATTCGGCAATTGATATTATCGTAGAAGTAATCGGTGGAGTAGATATACCGAGAGATTTTATATTGCAAGCTTTACAAAGAAAGAAGCATATTGTAACTGCCAATAAAGATTTGTTAGCTGTTTGCGGTCAAGAGCTGTTAAAGGTAGCTGATGAAAACCAATGTGACTTTTACTATGAGGGATCTGTAGGAGGAGGGATTCCAGTATTAAGAGGAATACGTGATGGATTACCTTCTGACAACATTTACAAAATAATGGGAATTATCAATGGAACAACAAACTATATATTAACAAAAATGACGGAAGAAGGAGCTTCTTATGAAGATGTACTAAAGGAAGCACAACGTCTGGGCTTTGCGGAAGAAAATCCGGTCTCTGACGTAGAAGGACTTGATCCGGCTAGGAAAGCAGTCATTCTGTCAGCTTTAGGATTTTCTATGAACATATCTGTTGAAGATGTAGCCACAAGTGGAATTAGTCAAGTCACCTTGGAGGATTTACAATTTGCGAGAGAGCTTGGATATTGCATGAAATTAATTGCCAAAATGGAAGAGCAGGAAGGTGCTTTAGCTGTATCAGTGCAGCCAACATTGCTACCTCTTTCCCATCCTTTATCTGGAGTAAAAAATGAAAATAATGCTCTCTATATTAATGGAGAAACAATCGGTGAAGTCATGTTCTATGGTCAGGGAGCAGGTCAACTCCCAACAGGAACAGCAGTAGTGAGTGATATCTTGGAAATTGTAAAGCACATCCAGCTGGGGACGACGGGAAAATGGAATAAACTTGCTACAAGAGAAAGAAAATTACTAAGTGATGAGGAGATTTACGGTCAGTATTTATTGCGTGTGAAGAAAAAAGTTCTAGAAGAAGAGTCGATAGAGGAGTGCTTGCAAGACGAAGGAGTAAAACATAACAGAGTTCTTCGTCAAGGTGATGAATATATTGTTGAAACAGAATCTATCTCGAAACAACGATTTTTTCACTTGAAAAAGATATTGAGAGAGAAAAAATTCCATGTAATCAGTGCTTATTCTATTGAAGGGAGTTGAGGATATACACTTCTGGAAATAGTTTAAATATATCAATAGAAGAGAAGGGAATGGTAGTTAATGGCAAAGAAATATGAGTTTGAAACAATCCAAATTCACGGGGGACATACTCCAGACAAAGAAACAAATTCTCGGGCAGTTCCAATTTATCAAACGACTTCTTACACCTTTAATAGTCCGGAACAAGCAGCGTCTTTATTTGGTTTAGCTGAGCAGGGAAATATTTACACCCGTATTACCAATCCCACAACAGCTGTGTTAGAGGAGCGTCTTACACAATTAGAAGGAGGAGTTGGCGCCGTTGCAACAGCTTCTGGAATGGCAGCTATTACATATGCTATTTTAAACTTAGCTTCCAGCGGAGATCATATTGTATCGGCAAGTACAATTTACGGTGGTACGTATACACTATTTGCGCACACATTAAAAGATTTTGGAATTGATGTTTCTTTTGTTGATGGGGATGACCCTGAAAATTTTGCAAAAGCTGTGAACGAAAGAACAAAAGCTATCTTCATAGAGAGTATCGGAAATCCTAATATTAATGTCATAGATGTAGAGAAAGTTGCAGATATTGCTCATGATAATGGAATTCCCCTCATTGTCGATAATACATTTGCTACAGCTTATTTGCATCGTCCTTTTGATTTTGGTGCAGATATTGTTGTTTACTCCACTACTAAATTTATTGGCGGTCATGGCGTTGCGATAGGTGGAGCTGTCATTGATTCTGGAAAATTTGATTGGAGTAACGGTAAGTTTCCTAAGTTAGTAGAGCCAGATGCTAGTTATCATGGTTTATCCTATGTTAAAGATGTAGGCGCAGCAGCCTATATTACAAGAGTAAGAACAGCTCTTTTGCGAGATACAGGAGCGGCATTGTCACCATTTAATGCGTTCTTATTATTGCTCGGACTAGAAACACTTTCCCTTCGTGTAGAACGTCATGTAGAAAATGCGAAAAAGGTCGCTGCATTTTTAGAAGGACATGAAAAAGTAACTTGGGTGAATTATCCAGGGTTAGAGGGTAATCAGTATCATTCTTTAGGGGAAAAATATTTTCCAAAAGGAGTAGGGTCGATTTTCACCTTTGGCGTTGAGGGTGGCTATGAAGCGGGTAAAAAAGTAATTGAATCCGTTCAATTATTCTCCCACTTAGCCAACGTTGGCGATTCAAAATCGCTCATCATTCACCCAGCCAGCACGACACATCAACAATTAAGCGAAGAAGAACAAAGCTCAGCCGGAGTACGACCAGAATCCATTCGCCTTTCTATAGGAATTGAACATGTAGACGATATTATTAAAGATCTAACGCAGGCTCTTGAACAAATCTAATATTTTAAAACCTTTGAGTCAATGAGCTAGTACAAAATGTTTGGTTCACACAGAAGTTCCAACCAAGAAATATTCTGATTTCCCAATATTCATCAAGGTTGGAACTTTTTTCGGAAAGTGAGAATTAGATGCCTTTTCCTGATTCTCACTTTCCGAAAAAAATTTTTCGAAACCAGGAGGAATACCGTGCCTATTGTAATAGATCATGATCTACCGGTAAGAAAAATACTAGAAAAAGAAAGTATTTTCGTGATGACAAACGAACGTGCAGAAATACAAGATATTCGTCCGTTAGAAATTGCCATTGTCAATTTGATGCCGACAAAAATTGAAACAGAGACCCAAATTTTACGTTTACTTGTCAACTCACCTTTACAGATAAAAATTACATTGGTAAATATGAAATCGAGAGTTACAAAGAATACAGCGCCTGAGTACTTGGCAGCTTTTTATCACACTTTTTCAGATATTCAACAAAAACATTTTGATGGGATGGTGATTACAGGTGCCCCTGTTGAAAGGATGGCCTTCGAGGAAGTTGGCTACTGGAAAGAGTTAGCGGAGGTGATGGAGTTTTCAAAACACCATGTAACTTCTACATTGCATATTTGCTGGGCAGCACAAGCAGGTTTGTATTACCACTATAGGATTCCCAAATATTTGCTGCCTAAAAAAGTATTTGGAGTCTTTGAACACAAGGTACTGGATAAAACATCACGGTTATCTAGAGGATTTGATGATGTATTTCATGCACCTCATTCTCGTTATACAGAGGTAAAGAGAAGCGACATTGAGGAAGTAAAAGAGATAACGATTGTAAGTGAGTCAGCTGAAGCGGGTGTATATATTGTTGAAAGTAATGATAAAAAGCAGGTATTTGTAACAGGACATAGTGAATATGGACCAGAAACATTACGTCTTGAATACGAAAGGGATAAAGAAAGAGGAGTACATATTGAGGCTCCTAAAAATTACTTCCAAAATGACGATCCTACACAAGAAATTCTTGTTCAGTGGAGAAGTCATGGGAGCTTATTGTTTTCTAATTGGCTCAATTATTATGTGTATCAAGAAACACCGAATGTATTAGGGGAGAAAAGGGGATGCGATTGAGGAGTTGACGTGGTGTGTGAAATAGGCAATATAACTATGGGGTTGTCCCAAGAGTCGTTTTACTCTCTATGATATAGAAAGAGTCAACTTAGAAAAGCTTGATTTCATCGCTCTTCATAGTAGTTGACT
>DAIDKD010000029.1:0-4253 GCA_027451065.1 Bacillaceae bacterium
GTAAAATCAGTTTTTCAATCTTTATTAGTTACTGTCATTGTGCTTGGTATTGTTGATTTCATCTATCAGAAGTGGGAATATGAGCAAAGTATAAAAATGAAAAAAGAAGACGTAAAGCAAGAGATGAAAGATGCAAATGGAGACCCGCAAATGAAATCAAAGCAACGCAGTGTTATGAATGCTATTTTGCAAGGAACAATTGCCAATAAGATGGATGGTGCTTCTTTTGTTATTAATAATCCTACTCACATCTCGGTTGTCCTCCGTTATCACAGGGAACAGGATACTGCACCTGTTGTAGTAGCGAAGGGGGAAGAGGAACTTGCTATGTATATTAGAAAACTTGCACGTGAAATGGAGGTTCCAATGGTGGAAAATAGACCGTTAGCAAGGTCACTATACTTTCATACAGAAGAGGAACAGCCGATTTCAGAAGAATTTTATGCGGCAGTTATAGAAGTGATGAGATATTTAATAGAAACAAAACAGCTAGAAGTGTAAATATTGAAGGAAGAAAGGAGGAACATATTTGTTTAGTTCAAAAATAGGGAATACATCGGTAGGATCATATCTCTCCATTTTGTTGGGAGTATCATTTATTATCGCTATATTAATCCCCCTTCCTCCGATTTTAATAGATTTTATTTTGGTATTTATGCTTGGAGTATGTGTCCTCATCTATTTAAGAGCAACAACGATTAATGATTGGGAAGAACTGAAATCATTTCCTACTTTCTTACTTTTAATTGGGATATTTCGAGTATCTATCAATGTTTCTACAACACGTGCTATTCTCTCAGGTGGAAATGCAGGAGAGGTTGTTGCTCAATTTGGAGAATTCGTTATAGGCGGAAACTTACTAATTGGGGTTATTATTTTCCTTGTGTTAATTATCTTCCAATTTATTATTGCAAATGGTTCTTCGCGTACTGCAGAAGTATCAGCACGTTTCACATTAGATGCATTGCCTGGTAAACAAATGTCGATTGACGCTGATTTAAATCAACGTTTGATCACAGAAGAGGAAGCAAAAGCAAAGCGTAAAAAATTAAGTATGGAAACAGACTTTTACGGTTCAATGGATGGTGCGGGAAAATTTATTAAAGGTGACGTGATCTTTGGTGTCGTGCTGATTATCATCAATGTCACAGTCGGGTTGATTGCAGGTGTCATGCAGGAGGGCTTATCCATTGCTGATGCAGCAATCAAATATACGACATTGACAGTGGGTGATGGGATAGTCAGCCAAATTGGATCACTGTTACTTGCTATTTCTTCAGGTGTCTTGGTTACAAGAGTATATGATGAACAAAGTGAAGATACACTAACGACCTCTATTTATAAGGAACTAATGAAAAGTGGTGTCGTCACTTATGCATTTGCTGCTATGTTCATATTGTTGGGAGTAGCAACACCATTACCAATGCTGCCATTTATGGTGATGGGTGTGGGAGTAGGATATTTTGGATTCAAGAATCAAAAGAAATTGAAAGAAGAAGAAGAGAAAGCAATGAAGAGAGAGCTTGAGGTTCTTCAAGGGAATGCACAGCCTGGGCATGATAAAGAGTCTGATTCCTTTGGGATTACTTGTGATAATTATCCAATTGCTATTGAACTAGGATTAGATTTAGCGGCGCTAGTAAAACAAAAGGTGAACGGGGAAACGGCCAAGGATAAAGTAGTATTGATGCGTAAGTCCATTGTTGCCGATAAGGGAGTGAATGTACCTGGGATTCATTTCAGAGATAATACAAGCTTCAGGCCAAGAGGAAAGTATATCATTAAAATTAGAGGAGTGAAAATTGCAGAAGGAGTATTGAATGTAGGCTATTTATTAGCTCTGAAAACACCTCATGTGGTGGAAGATTTACATGCACAACCGACAAAAGACCCAGCATTTCAAGAAGACGGCTATTGGATTATGCCACATATGCTAGAGGAGGCTCAAAGAAAGAATTATCAAGTGTTAGAACCTCTGAGTATTTTAATTACACATTTAGATGTAGTTATCCGTAGAAATATTTATGAATTATTACAACGTCAGCAAACAAAGCAACTACTTGATAGCTTAGAGAATGAACATCAAGTGTTGCTAGATGAGATTAGAAAAAAAGAAATTGAGTTATCCCTCGTTCAAAATGTGCTAAAGCAATTATTAAAGGAGGGAGTTTCTATCCGAGATTTACCAACTATTGTGGAAGCTATTGTAGATGGGAAGGCAATCTATCATAACGAAATCGACGGTGTTACCTCTTATGTAAGAGAGAGCATATCAAAGGTTATCTGCGAACATGCTAAAAATGAAGATGGAAAAATATATGCTGGTTTATTTCAAGATGCAATTGAACTAGAAACTGAAGTAATAACAGCACCACATCAAGGATACTTGCTGAATTGGGATTTAGGAAAAGAGACAAGAATAATGAACCAGGTTAAAGAAGTTCAGAAGAAGGCTCATTTAATTGGAAGAGAACCTATTTTATTAACAAGAAGGAAAGATTTCCGTTTTGGGTTGGTTCGCTCTTTAGAAAAGTATCAAATTGAAATAACAGTAATGGCAATTGGAGAGCTGACGCCAGATGTAATAGTGGAACAAGTTGCTATCATCGAATAGGAAAAATGAAATATGGCTGAAACTTAGGAGGTGCCTATAAGATAATGAATCAAAAGAAACAGCTAGAAACCCTTGAGGTTATCCAAGCAACATCTCAAAAGTCGTTATATAGCATATTAAATGATAGATTTGAAAGTTATACAATTGTAGAAGAAACCAAAAAACGTAGGTTTCCGTTTGTTTGGAAAGTTTATTACACAGTGAAAGTACTAGTACCAACAAAAGTTCAAATCCAAACCACTTCCAGTACAGAAGTGTTTAGTGAACAATTAAAACAACAAATAGATAGTGATAGAGAAGAAAAAGTTATTTTACCAGTGACGTCAGAAAAAAAGCAAACGAAAAAACGTGAACTTTTGGAAAGATTGGAACAAGCTTCAGTATCGCCAAAAGAAATAAAAACATTAACAGTAAAAAAACAGCAAGAAGTAGAAACAAATCAATTAAAAGCAATGTTGGAGATTATCAATGATAAGTTGAGTGAGCAAAAGAAGGAAGAGATTCCTTATTTGAAAAAGATAGCCACCATTTTACGTGATAGTGGTGTGGAAGAAGAAAATATAAAATATTATATAACCCGTGCAGAAAGTCAATTTCAAAGTACAAATATAATGAGTGATGGAGAGATATATGAATGGTTAGTGAAAGAAACAAAACCTCACATAAAAATAGATAATCAATTAGATATAACGAATAGTCGTATCATTGCTCTGGTAGGGCAAACAGGTGTTGGAAAAACAACAACAATCGTAAAAATAGGGTGGCAGCTAGCAAATAAAAATCGCAGTGTTGGTTTTATTACAACAGACACATTTCGATCTGGAGCTGTTCCACAATTAGAAGGTTATATGGAAAAAATGGGAACGGAATTAATCGTTGCCAATGGGCCGGAGGAGTTAACGGAAGCAATTAGTTACTTTACGTATGTAAATCAAGTAGACCATATATTGATTGATACAATAGGCCGCAATTATATGGATAATCATTCTATCGATACGGTCAAACAATATTTAGAAAGTGCAAAGCCTGATTTAACATGTCTTACATTTTCAGCTGTTTATAAAAGTAAAGATATGTTAGAAATTATTTCCCAATTTAAAGAGGAAGAATTTTCAGGTTTTATTTTGACAAAATTAGATGAAACAAAAACTGCTGGTGGATTATTGTCAATATTTATGGAAACAAAAAAGCCGATTCTTTTTGTAACAGACGGGCAGGATGTAACAAAAAATATATATATTCCTTCTCATGAAATATTAGCAAAGCGAATGTTCCGTAGGGATGTGCCACTGAGCGGAATCATTTAAAATCAGAGTATGGAGGAAGAGTCTATGAACGGATTATATATTGGGGCAACGGGAATGTTGAATTACACACAACACATCGCTGTTCATTCAAATAATATTACCAATGCATCCACAGTTGGATTTAAATTCGATACCATGACATCTAGTATATTTAATGCTCGTAATACATATGTTCATTATCAAAATGGCAGTTCTGGTATCGGAACGGTGGACAATAAAGTAGTTCCAACAGAAACACATATTAACCTGACACAAGGGAGTATGACAATCACAAATAGTCAATTAGATTTCTTTTTAGATGATAAGGTCGAAGGGAACATTTCTTTTTTTGT
>DAIDKD010000029.1:4263-17387 GCA_027451065.1 Bacillaceae bacterium
TTTTTGTAGTGGATAGGGGTGGAGAGTCATTTTTAACGAGAAACGGTAATTTCAGTACAAATGAGAATGGCTTCTTAACAACGAATGCTGGAGACTATGTACTGGATGCAAATAATCAACCTATTCAATTAAACGGGAATGAGAATATTACAGTAGATATATATGGAAGAATTTTTGACGAAGAGGGAAATCACATCGCCCATTTACAAACAAAGTCTATTGACAATGAAATGGCAAATGCTTTAGTGAAGGAATCAGATAGCAGATTCATATTAAATGGAATAGATATTACCAGTCTTCCAGAAGGAAATGCGCAAGTTCATAACGGGATATTAGAATTATCTAATGTGGATATGGCAACTGAAATGGTAAATTTATTAACAAATCAAAAAATGACAAGTGCCTCTCAAAAAATTATGACAGTGATGGATTCAATAAATGAGAAAGAAGCAAATAGTTTATTGTGAGAAAAAAGTTCAGAATGATAAAAAGGAAAGGTGACTTTCAACATGTTAAAAGCTATGTCCATTAACCCGGCTGTTAGCAATACTTCTGCATATACGGTTCATACTTCTTCGGCAACGGTGGTTGACAACAAGAGGTTTGGAATGGCGCTGGATAAAGAAGGTACTTCCCATAATAATGAATTGTTAGAGCGAATGGATGTTCTGTTACAAGATGTAGAGGAAATGAAAGAGAGAATTCAAGAAGATTTAACTGTAGATAATATTATGGAGTACAAAGATACTATTCAATCATTTTTGAATTTTTATGTCGATAACATAGTAGGGTATCAAGAGATAACATTGCGACATCCAAAGTATGGATACTCTCAGAAAATGACAGTTGTACGCAAGATAGAAGAAGGGATGAGTGAATTAGATGATGTAATGTCTTTCATTGATACGAAAACAGGGCATCTAGATATGTTAAATAAAATTGGAGAAATTAACGGCATGATTTTAGATCTTGTATTATAGAGTGAAGCAATAAATATGTATAGAGGTGAGAATGGATGTCTGAAGTGTTGCAACAACAATTAACAGTAATTTCTGTTTGCTATGAAGAAATACTTGAAAAAGGACAAAATATATTTGAATGTTTGAAAAAGAGAGAAATGGAAAACATTCAAAGGCTACAAGGGCAGCAATTTAAAGCAATCCAAAAATTAGAAAACTTACAAGATGAGTTGGTGGAAAATATTCTCCAATTATGTTCTCAATTTTACATAACAGAGCCACGTATTCGTCATCTCATTTCTTACTTAGAGGGAAAAGAGCGAGATGAAATACAGCGTTTATATCAGCAGATTATTAATTTAGATAAGGAAGTGCGTGTTATTTGTGAGAAAAATGGAGAATTTTTAAAAATTACCTTGGATTTATCAGAAAATGTTATCGGCTGGTTATCTGAATATAATGAAGAGCATAGCTATGATTCACAATTATTTATAGATGAAACTTTGTAAAGGGAGAAGAAAAATATGAAGTTAAGTAACTATTGGGTAGGAGCTTCTGGTTTAAGTGCTGCACAAAATGCTATGCAAGTGGCACAACAAAATATTACCAATTTGAATACGTCAGGATATGTACGTCAAAGTGTCGTTCTTCAATCTAATCATACAGGAGGGATTGTCGGAAATGGCGTTTTGACCACTGGTATAGAAAGAATAATCAATGATGCAATTAGCCGGCAATATAACTCACAATTAGCAACAGTTTCTTACTATGGATATCAGGCTGATATGTTGGCGCGAGCGGAATCATTAGTTGGAACCAATACATTAAGTACGGCATTAAACAATTTCTATGATGTTTGGTCACAAATCTATCATAATCCAATGGATACGAATGGATTGAATAGTTTAATTTCTGAAATAGGCAGCTTAACATCCCAAATAAATCAGTTAACCAGTGGGCTAGAGGGGATGCAATCTCAATTAAGAAGTGATTTGGATGTACAAGTATCAGAGGTAAACAACTTGTTGTCTCAAATTGCGAATATCAATGAGCAAATTATGTCTAGTGGAAGAAATACACCAAACGGGTTACTAGACCAAAGAGATGCTTTGATTTCAGAACTTTCGCAATATGTGCCGGTGGAAGTTTCATATGATAGTGGTAATACCAATGTGGTAACAGTTCGGATAAATGGATTGATTGGCGTAGATGGCGAAACATTTCATCATCTAGGAGTGGAAACAGATAGTATGACAGGCGCTGTTACTGGTTTTACATTAAATGATCGACGTACGCAACTTCAGACGGGAGTATTACAAGCTACATTAGATACTGGAAAATACATAGACAATTATCAAGAGCAATTAAGTGATTTTGTAAATAACTTCGCGGGTACTTACCATTCAATTCTCGATGATGTACTTTCAGACATACTCAGAGGAGAATCCTTTTTCTTAGTAAGTCCAAAGGGCCATATAGAATTAAATCCAATTGTTTCTGAGAATGTAGGTGAAATTCAAAATCGATTAATAGATGAAGAAATACTTGCAGGTATTGTTGGATTGCAGAAGACATCTAATCTGTTAGGGCAATTAGATAAATTAACGCTGACAGTAGCAAGTGATGTAAGCAAAGTGAATACATCTTTGAAAGCGAACTATAGCCTTTTTGAAGCGCTAGAGTCAATGAAATCAAGTATTGAAGGTGTTAATTTAGACGAAGAGCTTATTACTATTACTGCGCTTCAAAACTACTATGCTGCGAACTCTAAAACAATTGATGCTACGAATAAAATGTTCGATATGATACTAGCGCTGTTGTAAAAAATACTTTTGAGAGTGAGGGAATGAAATGAGGATAGCTACAAATCAACAGTCCACTTTGATGCTCAATCATGCACAACGGACATATGCAAATTGGAATAAAGCACAAGTGCAAGTATCGACAGGAATGAAGTACGAAAGTTTAAGTGAAAATACAGTGGCAGCTGCGAGAATTCTTTCATTAAATCATTCGATTGCTGGTATTACGAGAACAGAAGCTAACATTGATGAAGCTTCGTATGTACTGTCTACGGTAGAAAGTTATTTATCAAGTATGAATGATGTGTTGCAAAGAATAAATGATCTAACACTACAAGCAGCTAATGGAACAAGTAGTGTTGGGGACATACAAGAGATAAAACTAGAAATCGACGAATTAATCAATCAAGTAGTAGGCTATGCAAATGCAAGTGATAAAGGCATGTATTTATTCGGAGGAGCAAATTTCAGTAAAGAGCCTTTTGTTTTCGATGCAGAAACTGGAATGTATGAGTATATGGGTTCAACAAAAAATGTAATCCATCACATTAGCGATGGATATTCGGTAGATGTGTTGAGGAACGGGGAGAGTCTTGTGAAAGTATTAAATAATTTACAAGGACTTTCTCAAATTTTAGGGGAAGTGGCAAGAGAGGAGATACATGATTTTATAGATGAGACGAAGAAAGGAATAACAACAGTTTCAGGTATGCTTACCAATGTAGGATCTTCACTGAGTGGTTTGAATACACATAAAACTGCTGTTTCCAGCCAACGTATGATATTAGAATCAAGACTTTCCAATATTCAAGAGGTCGATCAAACGCAAGCGATAACAGACGTAAGTTTAACAAAGTATGCTTACGAGGCCACATTATCTATGATTAGCCAAATGTCTAGAGTAAGCATTTTAAATTATTTATAAGATACCTATCCGTTTATTTGTCAATATAAAGTGAAACTTTTTTAGCAGGGATTTACTGCCCGTTCATGCGGGATAAAATAAAAAGAATAGAGGGAAGTATTATGGCAGGATCAATTTCTATCTGGGGTCTAGGTGGAGGAACTATCGATACTCAAAATCTAATAGATTTAGAGCTATATGCTTTAGAGATGAAGAAATTACCATTCACCAGTAGACAAACATCGTTAACAGCACTTCAAAAAAGTTATCAAAATTTTAAATCAGCACTGCAGGAATTTACTGATATGTTATCATCTTATAGTTTGTCTAGCGGGACCGATAAATCAACAACTTATTCAACAAATGGCTATGTTACAGCAAGTGCTACTTCATCAGCAATTAGTGGTTCTTACTCCATTGAAGTAACGCAATTAGCTACACGACATCAACTTCAAGCAGAGCTATCTGATGTAAGTGAACCTTTGAAGCAGGATGGTAAGATAGTCATTAATGATATAGAGATAGAAGTTACTTCAGATATGTCTGCGTCAGATATATTACGGAAAATTAATAATGCTGGAGCAGGTGTGAATACTTATTCAATTAATAACACGATGTTCATGGTTTCAGATATGCCAGGGAGCGATAGTACAATAGAACTCGATGATTCGGATGGTATTTTAGAGAGTTTAGGGTTTAAAGGAGAAACTGTAACTGAAACGAAGCCACAAGATGCAATTTTTATTATAAATGGTGTTGAGGTAACAAGGCAGTCTAATACTGTAACAGATGTATTACCTGGGGTAACTTTAGAATTAACAAAAGAAACAGAAGGAAAAGCCATTGAACTTGTCATTGAGAATGGTTCAGCAGAGGAGCTATTTAATCAAGTCAGTGAATTTGTTGAAGCGTATAACAATGCACGTTCCACGTTAAGTTCATTTATTGGTGATGGTGGAGCATTAAGTGGGAAGGCTGCTACGAGATCTCTTCAAAGTGTTTTATCAAGTATGTTTAACTTTGAGAGAAATGGAATTTATAATTTTACAATTGGCATGTCAGTTGATAAAGATGGGATTCTTTCTTTAGATGAAGATTTGTTAAAAGAGGCAATAGCCAATAATCAAAACGCAGTAGAAGATTATTTCTTTGGTATCGGTGGACTAACAGGTACAATGAATCTCCAGATGAATAAAGTATTTGGAGCGTCAGGGGTTGTTACAACAGAACTAGATGGTATCTCTACACAACTAGCAGACATAGAGAAGAAGCTAGAAAATATTGACTCGCAAAACGCTATTTTAGAAGAAACAATTATTGAGAGATATGCCTCTTTTGAAATGAGGATGGGTTCACTAAATGCGCAATTACAGCTAATGCAGTCACTAATCGAAGGGCTAAATAATAAAGATAGCTAGCAGGAGTCTTTAGAATGAGAAGGGAGGAATATAGCGATGAAGGCTTGGCAAAGATATCAACAAAACGAAATTATGACAAGTAATCCAATTAAAAATACAATATATATATATGAGAGATGTATATTAGAATTTAAAAAAGTAGAGGATTTATGTCAAAGATTCAAGTATAAAGAATTAGATACGTTACTTGAGAAAATGGAGAAAATATTTGAAGAATTAAAGCTACAGCTAAATACAGATATAGATAAAGATTTATACGAAAATATTTACCAGTTGTACGATTGGGTTACTGAACAAATTCGAGTAATGAAAGTGGCACGAAAACCATCTGATGTCGATACAATTATATATGTTCTAAATCAATTAATTGAGGGTTATAGAGGGGTTTTAGAGAATGCATAAGGACCCGTATCGTGATTTCATAAGTAGTTTTGATAAATCTTATCAAGTTATCGTATTAGATGAAGAGTTACAAGCAAAGTTTGACATAATGAATCAATGGTTTCAGACCTTAACGAAAGACGAAGCGTTAGAGAAAGCATATGCAGTGCGAGACTGCTTAGCACTAGCGATAGCAAGAGCAGAAGAACAGATGAATAAGCTAGGTGAGCAACTTCAAGGGAATAAGAAGAAGGTGACGGCCAATCGCTCGTACAGTAAATTTTAATATATGGGGAAGGTTGTCAACCCTCTCTTTTCAGATAACCTGCCCCATATATCCGCTATCTAACATGAAATAATGTTAGAATACCCAAGGAATAATTATATTAAAAAAATATATTGTTTCTATTTTTATTTTAGGTTACACTATATAAGTGTTGATAAAGTAAAAAAATAATTATTTTTTGAGGTGAAATTATATTGGAAAACTATTTAATAAAAATAAATACATACATGTCATTTTTGACAACGAGGAGGGATGTTATCTCAAATAATATTGCAAACTCTAGTACAGCAAATTATAAAGCGCAAGATGTTTTTTTTCAGGAGGAGCTAGATAAGATAACTCAGCTGTCTCAAACAAAAGATAAGCATATTACACGAGGCAGCAATTCCCAGGTTCAGTATATAACGAATGAAAATAAGGTAAATGATGACGGGAATAGTGTGGATGTAACAGAACAAATGATTGAATTAATGAAAGCTACTCAACTGCAATCATTTATAGTGAACGCTGTAAATATCCAGTCAGACATTAACAATGCTGCAAGAGGTTCATAGGAAAGGTAGTGAATAAGTTGTTCAATGCAATGAATATAAGTGGTTCTGCTTTAACAGCTTCAAAGCAATGGATGGAAGTAACATCTAATAATATTGTAAATATGAATACAACTGGTGTGGATGGGGAGCACTATAAACGCCAAACTGTTGTTTTTAAAGAGATTTCAAGTGATACTTTCCGAAGTCAGTTGGAAAACAGCAATAGTGGAAATGGTGTTGTAATAACAGAAATTCGTAAAGATGACTCTGTAAACAAGGTATATGATCCAGCACATAAACATGCAAATGAAGAAGGATATGTTGCTTACCCAGCAGTAGAATTGGTTGCAGAGATGACAAATCTGATGGTTGCACAGCGTATGTATGAATCCAGTACAAATATATTGAACTCCCATAAAGAGATAATAGATAAAACTTTAGAAATTGGTCGATAAGAAATAGAAATAATAGAGTAGGAGTATGAGACAATGATGGATAACATACAATTCAGTACGAGTTTTCTACAAGTGGACTTCCTTTCAAATAACATCATGAGCAACGAGGGACAAACAGAGGAAACATCCTCATCTACCTTTGCGCAAATGCTAGATTTTTTAAATGAAACACAAAATAGTGCACAAGATTCAGTTTATAACTTAATTACAACTGGAGAAGGAGATTTATCTGAAGTGTTAATAGAACTTCAACAGGCAGAAAGTAAAATGAAAACTGCTGCTGTAATCCGAGACAATGTAATTGAAAGCTATAAACAATTGATGAATATGCAGTTATAGATGGGGTGTGTTTCCATAAATGAATAAAGTGAAAGAAACCCTATTAAAAATGCAGCAGTGGCAAAAAATCGTGGCGATAGCTGGGGTTTTTGTTTTTGCTGTAATAGTAGTTATCTTACTATACATGAATCAATCTAGTAACATGATTATGATAGCAAGCAATTTATCTGATTCAAATAGACAAGCAATAGAATCTGAATTGAATAAATTAGGTGTTTATGATTATGAATTAACATCTGAAAATTCGATTGCAGTACCAGAGGATAGAGCTACTTGGATACGAACCGCACTATCTGATGTAGGACTTCTGAGTAACTTAGAGGATGCAGATGAAATATTGCTGAATAGTAGTCTAGGGGAAAGTAGTGCCGCTCAGAAGAATAGAAAATTAATAGCTACTCGAACAAGTATTGAAAATCAAATTATCACATCATATACATCTGTTGAGGGAGCTAATGCACAAATCATGCTACCTGAAAGTTCGAGCATTTTTTCAGACACAGAATCAAAGGGAGCTGCAACTGTAACGCTTCAGATGAAAACAGGCCAATCTCTTACAAATTCTCAGATAAAAGGGATTCAATCAATGGTCAGCGCTGCTATTGACGGAATTCAAGCGGATGAGGTAACAATTGTTGACACACAGTTTGGGATTATTTCAGGAACGGATGCTACTACTACGGCAGCAGAAGGTACCACGCAATATGAGCAGCAAGTGGAGATACAAAATCAAATTGCAGAAACATTAAAGACGAACATTGAGCAGACTTTAAGTGGGATGTTTACCTCTAGTCAATACCGTATCAACATGAATGTGGATGTAGATTTTGATGAGGTGCAGAGGCAAATTACAACATATGGCGACGAGGGTACACTTCGAAGTGAACAGAGTGAACGCTCATCATCTTCTACTGCTGAAACAGCCGAGGATGCAGCGGGAATAGAGTCGAATGGGGAAGTGCCGAATTATGATGCGATAGATGGTGATGCAACGACTTACTCTCAAGAGTCAGAAAATACGATTCGAAACTATGAGATTGATGAAACAGTTGAGCAACTCATTCAAAGTCCGAATTTAAGAAGAACCAATGTTGTTGTTTGGGTAGATGAAGATACCTTGAATGCTAAAAATGTGAACATAGATGATTTTGCAAATGCGATAGCCCTTGCAGTAGGGTTAGAGATAGACGAGGAAGGAAACTTTGGAAATGGTGAGGTCAGTGTTATGCCAATTACATTTCTGACGGATGATGTAGTGGAAGAAGATGATCCGGTAGAAGAGACAAGTATATCTACATGGTTAGGTGTAGCAATTGGGACAGGTATTCTTACAGTTGTTGGAATAATTATATTTATAATAATTAACAAAAGAAAGAAACAACAAGAAGCAGAGATGGAAGATTTATTTGCAGAAAATGATTCCTTTGAAGAAATGGTGACGGTAGGTGAACAAGAGCAAATATTAGCAGACGAAGTGGAAATTGAACTTGCAGAGAAACAATTAGTGCCGAACAAGGAACGTATTGATGTAGAGGCCAAATTAACAGAAGCTGTGAAAGAAGATAAGGAGAAGGCAGCAACCATTATTAAGAGGTGGATTAATGAGGGGGAAGGAGGTTGATTTTAAGTGGCTACAGAGGTCAATGCAGTGGAACTAATGCCTAAACAAAAGGCAGCAATGATTCTTTGGTTTTTAGATGAAGAAGTTGCTTCAGAAGTGGTTGAGATATTACCGGACATGGAAAAACAAGTATTAGCAAGGGAAATGTTACAAACAAAAAATTTCAGCTTGGAAATTATTGAAGATGTCATGTGGGAGTTTTTAGGAGAACTTCAAGGAGGTAATATTGGTCTTAGGGATTTTGATCGTAATCACATCAGACGATTGTTTAAAAATATGTTGCCAGAGCAATTGGATGCACTCTTGCAGGATATCAGTGAGGAAGACCCTTTTGATTTTTTACATTCAGTTACAGATGTTTCTTCTTTATTAACTATATTAAGTGAAGAATCTCCGCAAACAATTGCAATGGTTGTTTCATATATGAAGCCGGATGTAGCGTCAGAATTACTAGAGAGTCTTCCGGAGAAAAAAATGATCGAAACAATTGTAGGAATTGCCAAACTAGAACAATTTGATAGTGAGATTATCCATAATGTAAGTGAGTTACTTCGCATTAAATTAGATACAATGGCATACAGCTCCATCAATAAAACAGATGGAGTAAAGAATGTGGCCAATATCTTAAACAATGTATCACGAAGTACGGAGCGTGCCGTATTTGAATATTTAGATGTAAATGATACAAGTTTGGCAAATTTAGTGAAACAACAAATGTTTGTATTCGAGGATATCTTATTGTTAGATGATCGTACACTTCAAACAGTTCTTGCTGAAATTCAAGATAACGTGATGATTGTAAAAGCTCTTAAGGGAGAGAAAGAGGAAATCAAAGAGAAAATTTACTCCTGTGTTTCAAAATCCAGAAAAGATTTATTGTTGGAAGAAATGGAGTCTTTAGGACCTATGAAAGTGTCTGAGGTTGAAAAAGCTCAGCAAGATATCACACACCTCATCAAAACTTTAGAGAGACAAGGTACGATTGTTATTCAGAGAGGTGAGGAAGATGACCTTATTTAAGAACAGGATTCCTAGGGATGCTGTTTCTTTTTCTGCCAAGCTATATGAATTGCCTCCTTTACAGACTAAAAAGAAAGAAAAAAAGGAAGCGGCAACTGTTGAAAAATCGGAACAAGACATTCAATTAGAAAAATTCCGTGTTCAGTTAGAATTAGAACAACAACAATTATTAAAAAAGCAAAGAGCCATAGAAGAGGAAAAGGGAAATATAGAAGAGATGAGACAATCGATTGTTTTAGAGAAGGAGCAATTGGAGCAAGAAAAATTACAATATCAACAAGAGATTGAACAAAGAAAGCATGAAATAGAAAAAGCAAAAAAGAGAATGTATTATGACATTTGTGAGTTCATGTGGGATCAATCTATAGAAGTTGCAGAGAACATTATTCATCAAGCGGTGGACACTGACCAAATTTCTATTATTCCTCTATTGGAAGGAACCATCCAGCAATTGCCTATTTCCTTTGAAAAGCTCCATGTCATTGTTCACCCTGAAACTGTTCAAAAGTTAAAAGGAGAGCATGAAGGAACCAAAACACATTGGCTACTTGACAATTTAGAATGGAAATATGATTTATCCTTACAAGTAGGAGAATTTTTGGTTGAGGAAGAAAAGGAATTTTTTGAATATCGTTTTCAAGAGATTTTTCAAATGCTTCGAAAAAAACTGAATGAAGGAAAGTTGATGGAGGAGAAAGAAGATGATTGATTTTAAGGAAGAGCAGAGAAAATTAGCTTCATTTTTATCTACTCCTATGTATATCAGAAAAGGAAAAATTCACTCAATTCAAGAACAATTTTATATTTCAAAAGGTCCGAAAACTCAAATCGGGGATGTATGTCTTGTTGGCGAAAATGAGGTAATGTGTCAAGTAATAGCAATCGAGAAGGAAAATAATGTTCTGCTACCCTTTGACCAATCATCATCGGTAAGTTACGGAGATTGGGTGATACCGATTGCAGCGGAAGTATTGGTTCCTCGTGATGAATTCATGCTGGGGAAAGTACTAGATGCACATGGATCAGTGATGAATGAAGGGAGGAAAGGTTTTCCTATGCAAAAATTGCATTTAGATGCACCACCTCTTCATGCCTTTAAGCGCCAAAAAATTACAGATGTATTTGAAACAGGCGTTAAATCAATTGATTCGTTATTAACAATTGGACTGGGACAAAAGATTGGTATTTTTGCTGGTTCTGGTGTTGGTAAATCTACGTTGCTCGGAATGATTGCCAAAAATGCCAAGGCAGATATTAATGTGATTTCACTAGTAGGAGAGCGTGGTCGTGAGGTAAAGGATTTTATTTACCGAGAGCTAGGTGAAGAAGGGATGAAGCGCAGTGTTGTCGTTGTTGCAACGTCGGATGAAAGCCATTTGATGCAGTTGCGTTGCGCAAAGCTGGCAACTTCCATTGCGGAATATTTCCGTGATAAAGGAAATGATGTTTTGTTGATGATGGACTCTGTTACCCGTTTTGCTGATGCGAGAAGAAGTGTTGATATTGCTGTAAAGGAATTGCCAATAGGAGGAAAAACACTTCTGATGGAAAGTTACATGAAAAAACTGCTGGAGCGTTCCGGAAAAACAGACAAGGGATCTATAACAGGAGTTTATACGGTTCTAGTTGATGGCGATGACATGAACGGACCGATTCCAGATTTAGCTCGAGGTATTCTAGATGGACATATGGTGCTAAGGCGTGACTTGGCGACAATGAATCATTATCCTGCCATTTCGATTCTAGAATCGGTCAGTCGTGTGATGGAAGAAATTGTTAGTGAGACACATTGGAAAACAGCCAATCAGATACGTAGGCTCATGTCTATATATAAGGAAAATGAACTTTATTTTAAATTAGGTACGATTCAAGAGAATGAATCGAATAAAGATGTTTTTGAAAGTAAAGCAAAAATTAATGAAATTAATGAATTTTTGAAGCAAGCGCGTACGGGTTCAGTCTCCTTTGGGGAGACATTAAAAAAGATGGAGGAAGTAATTTAAGTTTGGTTGATATAGATAGAAAGTGAGGTGGAGAATAGCTGAATATTGAAGCAGGGGTGAAATACATCAAAAAAAATACAGGTATAGATGTAGCGATGATTAATTCTATATAGAGTGACTAAGTACTTAAGGAGATGTAAAGAGATGATGAATACAACTCAATCTTTTGAAACAGATTTGAAAAAACTACAGTCAATGTATCAAAGTATTGAAATTGATATAAAAAAAGAAACTGTTGGTCGTATAGAAGAGCTAATAATGGAAAATAAGTTTGAGCAAGCTTGTGCAGTTATTCAGCATTTACGTGAATTAGTTCATATTTTTGATTTTGAAGATAAATATATGGAGACACAGAGAGCATTTTTTCAATACAGTGAGAATGTATTTGAAAAAGAAGCTTCTCAGGCTGTTTTTCAAGCAGAGCAGTTAACCAATATCACGAAAACACTTCAAAAAAAGTCTGAAAAGTTGGAAATTGAAGAAGAAATAGGAGCATTTCAGGCCAATGTAGAGTGATATAAGCAAGAAGTAAAGAAGAAACTTATTAGTAATCACTTCCAAGTTGTGAAAGAAGAGGGGGATGAGATTCAATTGATAAAGGAAAATAAAAATTATCATTTAAATTACTATCGTTCTGATTGGATAAAAGAGAAGTATATGAAACTACTTGATGAGAAGTGTAACTATAAAAATATTGGATTCATTTGCCGTAATGAAGAAGAAATGAAGAAAGTGAGAGGTTATGTCAATGAATGGTTACCAACATTAACTGACGCAAAAAAGAAGTATTTGGCTATTAACTATACTTGGGCAGAGTTGTTGGACCAAGAAAATGAAAAATCATTTCTTCAAACAATTGCTTTTGCTAACGTTTTGAAGAGGGAGTGATGGTAAGTGTGTGAACAGAAACAAAGGAATCTAAGAAAATATGTGATGAAAGATATTATTAAAGTGAATGCGATTCCTTATGAAGAAGGAATGTCACAGCATTTTTTAGAAATTACCTTGAAAGTAGAACACTGCGGAAGGGTAGAGGAGCAATTGTGGTGCTTTGGAAAAGATGACTGGCAAGGCATCAAGAAAAATGGTTATTTTTTAGCATGACTTGGATAGAATTATTAGGTTGAGATAATGAAAAATAATTTCTTCGAACAATATATTAGAATAGACTGTTAGAAAAGGTAGAGAAATAGCACTTTTCAGACAGTCTATTTATTTTTCGACATTTTTAGACTCATGTGTCAGTATTTGTCTAACGGTTTTGATATATTTTTTTGACATAGTGAACTATAATGTGGATATGGGAAAAGAATAGATGAGGGGGATGGGAGAAATGATCACACTATACAGTTCGCCAAGTTGTACATCATGTAGAAAAGCAAAAAGATGGCTTGAAGAAAACA
>DAIDKD010000030.1 GCA_027451065.1 Bacillaceae bacterium
AAAATAATCGGCAAGGGCAATGAATGTATCATAACTTGGCTTGGATTTCCCATTCTCAAGATTTTGATAGTTTGTCTTATCAAGATTTATAGCAGTGTATACTTGTTTTTGCTGTAAACCTCTTGTCTCTCGAAGTTCCTTAAGTCGAATATTAATCATAATCATACCCCCAAAAAAATTTTTATAGGACAATATTGACAAGCAAAAATAAGTATGCTAATATCAAAAAGTAGATGGGGTGAAAACACACCATTCGTAAAGGATGAATCAAGAAGATGTTTCTATTCAAAATCATGAAAATCCATTCAAACAATGAAAGAGGTGTTGCTTATCTGAAAAAATGTAAACCCCACTTGTTACTCTGCCCCTATGCCCTCGTGTAGTACAAAACTAGCTTCATGAAACAGAACATTTGCAATAATCGTTTACTCTTCAACGTCCATGAAAGGACAACATGCCAAAAGGGAAGAACTGTTTTCACGCCAATAAAAACAGCTCTTCTAGTTTCATAGACAGACGTCTTCATTTTACAAGATTTGTAATCCTTTTTGTAGTTGTTTCCTAGAGAATTTTAGGCTGTCCATTTTAATTGATGAAATATTCTTGCCGTATTCACTGCTTACTCTTTTTCTGAAAGAGAACGGATAATGTGTGCTACAGCATGAAAATCGTCTTTGTTCAACTCTGATAGTTTAAATATGATTTCTCTCGTTGTATCATCTGTATTTTTTACGAGATCAGTAATGAAGTTGGTTACTTCGTCCTGTTTTTTATGATCTATATATTTTTCACCTTCACCTGTACGAAGCCAATGTTCATTGATATTGAATTTCTTACAGATTAATTGGATGTAAAGGTCTTTTATTTCGGATCTATTGTATTCAATGTTTTCGATAACCCCTCTGCTAACGCCAATTTCATTGCCAAATTTTTCACGAGAGAGGTTATGTGAATTTCTAATTTCTTTGATTCTTTCGGATATCATTTGCTGAAATGTCTCCTTTCTTTTTTAAAAAGAAAATAAAGCTTTGAAAATAAGTATACAGCATTATGTATTCGTTCGCAACGTAAAAAAGCGTCGTTGATAACGTTGACAACGATAATCTAATGTGGTAGATTTACGTTGTTAACGAAAGGAGTGTGAAAAAATGAAAAGGGATGCATACGCAGAAGTTTTTGAGAGTGTTAAGCGATTGAGTGAAGATAATAAGCAGTATGTACTTGGACTGCTTGATGGATTACATTTTTACAAATTGCAAGAAAAAAAGTATCAAAATCAGCTTCGTCATTCTTTCAAAATGACAAATGAACATAAGGGGATGATGAAGAATTAGTATTGTGCAACAAATAACATGTATGGAAGGGATTCAAATGAATTACTACGCTACTTATAGAATTTGGAGGAAAAGCAATTATGAAGATGAGAAAGTTAGCAGCTGCAACGATGACTCTCACATTGACGACCTTGTCATTGGTTGGATGTGGGAATGGTAATGATTCAACGCGGGGAAATGCAGAAGATGAACGAGTTCAATTAACAATTGCCACTTGGGCAAATTCAACGGAAGCAGATGAGCTGAACGAGATTCTTGAGCAACTAAATGATTCACAGGGTGTATATGAGATAACTCAAACGGTGATTCCGCAAGATTATTACACAAAAATTCAAACGATGATTGCAGGAAATCAAGCTCCAGACTTCATGTGGTTATCCCAAGAGCATATTCCGGCATATGCTACCAATGGTGCGATTGTTGATATGAAAGAAAAACTAGACTTGCAAACAGAAATTGATATGAGTGATTATTTGGAAGGTGCGCTTGATACTGCAAAGTACCAAGGTGATATTTACGGTTTGCCGTGGATAGCGCAACCATATGTTGTTTACTATAATCAAACTATGTTTGAAGAAGCTGGATTGGATACACCTTCACTTGATTGGACTTGGGATGACTTTAAAGAAGTTGCCAGTCAATTAACAAGTGATGATGTATATGGATTTGGAAGTACAGGGAATCCTCCGACGGCTGTATTTGCTTGGGGAGAAGGTGGAGACATCATTGATGAAGCTGGAAATGTTCAGATAGATTCAGAAGGAACAATTCGAGGATTAGAGGTGATGAACAGTATTTTAGATAGCGATTTCACAATGCCTTACTCAGATATATCATCTATTGGAACGGAACAAGCATTTATCAATGGTGAAATTGCAATGATGGTCGGCGGTGCAAATGATAATGTAGAAAGGAATGTAGAAGGTGCTGGTGGAGCATTTGATGTTGGTATGGCAATGATGCCAAGTGGTTCCGAGGAACAGGTAACATTTAGTTGGACAGCTTCAACTGTCATCTCTTCACAAACAGAAAATGAAGAGGTAGCCATGCAAGCTCTTTTAGACCTGACAAATGCGATGTTTGATTGGAAAATTCCGACGCCAGTGGAGTCCAAGCTTACAAATATAGCTGAAATCAACCCTTATAAAGAGTACGCAATAGATATTATTTTACAATCAGCAGAAATCGCTCGTGGATTTCACAACATGCCTGAGCAAAATGGATTAGGAGGTATTCAATGGGAGCAATTAGATGAACTAATTCTAACGAACAACAATGGTCGCGGTGATGTGGATGTGGAAGCAATGGCAAGAGAAACAGCAGATAGTTTTAGAGCAGTATTAGGTCAGTAACTTTTGATGGGTATGTGAGAAATAAATCGGAAACAGACCATTACTCGTGGAAAGAAGACATTCACGTCTTAGATAAGGAGGAAGGGTATGTGGAAAGCTTATCTACACTTAGTAAAGAGGAGAAAGTAAGTTTTTTAGTAGAACAAAGAGCAAAGAAACGGAAGAAAAAAATAAGTAGCGGCTATTTTTTTATCGCACCATGGTATATAGCTTATCTAGTATTTGCAGTAGTTCCGATAGGCATGTCCATTTATATGAGTTTTATGGATTGGCCTGTTATTGGAGAGCCAACATTCGTCGGCTTGGATAATTTTAAAAATATTTTTCGAGACCCGAAGTTTATTGAATCTCTATGGGTGACCGCAAGATTTGCTATTGTATCTATTCCATTGGGAATGGTCGCTTCATTTACGGTGGCTCTCATCATGTCGTCAAAAACAAGAGGGCTGAATGTATACCGAACGATTTATTATCTTCCCGCTGTTGTTTCCGGTGTAGCCATCGGTATCGTTTGGAGATGGATATTGGATCCCCGAAATGGATTATTAAATAATTTCTTGCGCACGTTTGGAATTGTTGGACCAGGGTGGTTAACTGATCCGAACTGGGTGCTTCCATCGTATATGCTGATAGGTTTGTGGGGAGCTGGGGCAGGTATGTTGACTTATCTAGTTGCGTTAAATGAAGTTCCTAATGATTTGCATGAAGCGGCATCACTACAAGGGGCAAAGTTTTTTAGAAGGCTGTTTCATATCACGGTTCCATACATTAGACCGATATTGTATTATAACTTGATTATGGGAATTATCGGAGCGTTTAAGCAGTTCAATATTGCATATATCGTAGGCGGAGCAGGTCATCAAGGTCGGTTCATACTATTGTATATTTATGAAACTGCTTTCGGGAATTTTAGAATGGGATACGCATCTGCAATGTCATGGGTATTTTTAGTGATTGTACTTCTTGTTACGATGTTTGTTTTCAGATTTACTGATTTCTGGAAGTACAGTCAATCAAACGAAGAGGAATAGGATGTGAAGAAATGGAACTGAATATATCCTCCATGAATAAGGATGATAAATTAAAAGAGATTCTTCGGCTCAAGAAAAAGGAGAAGAATTGGAAGAAAATAGCAGCTAGTATATTGAAGCATAAAGCTTTGCTGTTAGTAGCGACTTCTATGTTGGCTCCGTTCTTTTGGATGATTTCAACTTCTGTGAAAACATCTAGTAATGTTTTTGCAGTACCGCCCCAGTGGATACCAGATCCGATAAGGTGGAGAAATTTTCTAGAAGTGTTTGAAAGTGCACCTTTTTTACGATATTTATGGAACAGCGCATATTACGCAGTATTAGCAACTTTTCTTGAAGTAATCATATCGATTATTGTGGCATATGGATTTGCACGTTTTCATTTTAAAGGGAAGAAAGTATTGTTTCTGTTTTTGTTAATGACCATTATGTTGCCGGGAGAAATTACGATTGTACCTGGATATATCTATTGGGTAAAACTAGGTGAATTTTTCAATATGAGCTTTATCAATACGTATATCCCGTTAATATTACCGGCAATTGGTGGACAAGCTGTCCATATATTCTTCATGAGCCAATATTTCAGAACGATTCCAAAGGATTTTTCTGAAGCTGCTTATATGAACGGCGCAAGTAGTTGGAGGATTTTGTGGAAAGTTTATTTTCCCATGTCATTACCAGCTATTATTACGATAACAATTTCATCTTTTATGGGGACGTGGAACGCGTTCTTAAGTCCCTTGATTTACTTGAATGATATGGAAAAGTTCAATGTACAAGTAGGTTTGGCAATGTTCCAGGGTCTACAGGGAGAAAATGTAAACTGGGCAGTATTGATGGCGGCAACAACGATTTCCATTCTCCCAATCATCATCTTATTTTTCTCTATGCAAAAATATTTCATTCCATCAAATAAGGCGGATGGAGTGAAGTAGAAAGGAGCAGAGGTTATGACGTTTATGCAAATGAACAATATTTATAAAGTATATAACGAAAAGGTACTGGCAATTGACAACTTCAATTTAGATGTAAATGAAAATGAGTTTGTCGCTTTGATTGGTCCATCAGGATGTGGAAAATCAACTTTATTGAGAATGATAGCGGGATTAGAAGATATTACCCACGGTGATTTAGTCATAGGTGATAAAAGAATGAATGATGTTCATTCTAAAGATAGAGATATTGCTATGGTTTTCCAAAATTATGCACTTTATCCTCATATGACGGTATTTGATAATATTGCGTTTGGGATAAAATTACGCAAATGTAAAAAGGCTGTTATTCAAGAGAAAGTAACTGAAGTAGCAAAAACATTAGAATTGACGGAACATTTACACAAAAAACCTAGTGAATTGTCCGGCGGTCAAAGGCAGCGTGTTGCATTAGGAAGAGCAATGATACAAGAATCTAGTATTTTTCTCATGGATGAACCGTTATCGAACTTAGATGCTAAGTTAAGGGGGCACATGCGTATAGAGATATTAAAGCTTCATAGAGAGTTAGGGATTACCACGGTGTATGTTACCCATGACCAAGTAGAAGCAATGACAATGTCAGACAAAATTGTTGTGATGAAAGATGGCGTGATACAACAAATCGGGACTCCTAGGGAGCTATACTATCATCCTAGTAATCTGTTTGTGGCTATATTTATTGGAGAACCAGAGATAAATATATTAGAAGCAGAAGTAATAGAAGGACATATCCGTGTGGAAAATCAATTATATCCTATTCCAACAAGCTTGAAAGAGAAATTGTCAGCTTATGAAGGGAAAAAAGTGATTTTCGGAATAAGATCAGAGGATGTTCGAACGGAGAACATTTATATAGAGAACAATGCGGATTACAAAATAACGAAAAACATTAACCTTGTAGAAATGAGAGGAGACAGTTATATTATCGCAACTGAATTAGGTAACAAAGACTTTTATGTGAAGGTGCCTTCTTATCAAACGTATAAAGTGAATGATTCAATTGAATTTGTATTGAATATGGATAAGGCTTTATTCTTTGACGTTGATACACAAGAGAGGATTTAAGATAGGCTGTCAGAAAAGGGGGAAATCGTCCCTTTTCTGACAGCCTACCGAAAGAATCAACTATGATAAGTTGTAATATCAAGTTTTTCTGAGTTGATTCTTTCTGTTCTGTGGTAGGATATGATTTTTTTGGATAAAGGAGTTAGTAGAATGAAACAAATAGATAATGAAGTAAAAAATTGTCAGGTGCTGTTGGATGAATATGAAGCGAAGAATATGGTGCCCACCAATCCTCAAAAGTTAACTTTTGAGGGTGTGGGGAGTCATGATGTGTACAATATTACGGCACCTTTTCAACAGGGACATGAAGAGATAATTGCGGGACGAGTAGAGGCGAGGGAGAGTGAGCATTCGCGGATTATCTTTTTTGTTCAAGATGGCAAACATTGGATTCAGAAAGAAGGAGCACCTGTATTCGATTTGCAAGACCCTTTTTTCACGATGATTGCTGGAGAAATTATCATTGGTGGTGTTGAAATTTATCCACATCCGATTCGGGAAGGAGATTTTGTTTGGAGAACGGTATTTTACAAAGGGAAAGATATATTCCATTTAGAGCGATTCTTTCAAGGGCCAGATGGAATGAAGGATTTGCGTTTGGCGGAACTATTAGATGGGCAAGTGGTTGTCTTGACACGTCCCCAAGGTGAGAAGGGTGGACGAGGGAAGATTGGATTCATAAAAATTGCTGCTTTAGAGGAATTAACAATAGATGTAGTAAACGACGCACCGTTATTAGAGGGACAATTTATTGATGAAGAATGGGGTGGAGCGAATGAAATTCATCAATTAAGCAGTGGATTGCTTGGGATTCTAGGTCATGTGGCATGCTTTGACGAGCAAGGAAATCGCCATTATTATCCGATGGTATTTTCTTTAGACCATGAAACAGGTGAAGCTTCAGAGATGGCGATTATTGCAACACGTTCACAATTTTTACCGGGGAGTACGAAGAGAGCAGATTTAGTTGATGTTGTTTTTAGCGGAGGTCTTGTAAGGAAGGAAGATGGCACAGCTGATTTATATGCTGGAATAAGTGACGCGGAAGCCCATAAGATTACCATTCAAGACCCGTTTCTAAAATTTGAGTAAAAGGAGAAGCAAATGAACATTTATCGTTATGAAGAAAACCCATTGATTACACCGAAAGATGTGAAGCCTCATCGAGATGATTTTGAAGTGATTGGTGCGTTTAATGCAGGTGTTGCGAAGTATGAAGATGAGATTTTACTCATATTACGTGTAGCGGAGAGGCCGATTAGCACAGATCCATCCATCGTGAAAGCTCCAATTTACCATGTAGAAACAGATGAATTGGAATTTGTTGAATTAAATAGGAACGATGAAAATTATGATTTCTCAGACCCGCGTGTGATTCGCAATGTACACAAGGCGCAAGGGTTTGAATATTTAACTTCTATCTCTTATTTACGAATTGCACGCAGCAAAGATGGTCGAAATTTTACTATTGATGAGAAGCCGTTTATTTATCCTTCTACGAGATATGAAACATTCGGGATTGAAGATGCACGGGTAACGAAAATAGAGGGTACTTATTATATTTACTATAGTGCTGTCTCTCCGGTTGGTGTCGGGGAAGCGATGGTATCAACGAAGGATTTTGTAAATGTTGAACACCATGGAGTCATTTTTGCGCCGGAAAATAAAGATGTACTTATTTTTCCGGAAAAGGTAAATGGAAAATATTATGCCTTACATCGCCCTACATTAAAAAGCATTGGTGACCCAGAGATTTGGATTGCTGAATCTACCAATCTATTACATTGGGGAAATCATCAACATGTAGTAAATCTTCGTAAAGATAAGTGGGATAGCGGGCGTATTGGCGGCGGTGCTGTACCTTTTCGAACAGAGAAAGGATGGCTGGAGCTATATCATGGTGCAACACCTGACCATCGTTATTGCATGGGAGCAGTACTGTTTGATTTAGAAGATCCAACGAAAGTAATTGCCCGCTCAGATGCACCGATGATGGAGCCAGAAGCTGATTATGAAAAAGAAGGTTTCTTTGGGGATGTTGTATTTTCTTGTGGTGCACTTGTAAAGGGTGACAGAGTGATGATGTATTATGGTGTGGCAGATACGTCTGTGGCATGTGCTGAATTAAGTGTTCGGGAGATATTGGAATGTTTGAGCTGGCTATCATGAGTGGGCAGAAAGCGCCCGCTCATGATAACCAGTTAGAAGAACTGAGTAAGATATTCTATGGAAAGGAGGAGGTGATGTAGATGGCATCCATTATCAAAAAAATAAATCATAACGCGCTTTTGATTGAAGAAGGTGGGATTGAAAAAGTTGTTATGGGAAGAGGGATAGGCTTTGGAGCTGTACGGCATAGAAGCTTTGATATGGAATTAGCAGATAAGGTGTATGTGCTAGATTTAGAGGAGGAAAGTGAGCGTTTCAGGAGGATGAAAGGTAGCAGAGCTCATGTGTTGAAGCAATATATTTAAATCATATTTTCTTAGGGTGTAACTATTCGGTAGGCATGACCTAATGATAGGGGAGTACTTGGAAGGATATCTCAGGGAACTTACTTATCATTGGGGCATTTTCCAGTACATAAAACATTATGTTGTTTTTAAAAATGTTTTTGATACAATGTAATGTAATAGAGTGGAGCTACAAAGGTTTTATTCTTAGACAGGATAACCTGGAAACATAAAGAATTAAGTGTAGTAGGTATAAATTGATACCGATAACAATTGACGTTTATATATGCATTCACTAATTTTGTACGGGAGGGAGAAATATGAGCACACATGATGTAGAGAAATTTCTGACTATGGGAGAAGGACAATACTTTGAAAGAAAGTCTGCTAGGATAGATCTACCAAAGTTAGCAGAGGCAATCATTGGTTTTGCCAATGCTAATGGTGGTGAAATTATTGTTGGAATCAATAACGGAAAAATCGAAGGAATAAACGCACAGGGCAATGTGAAAATAAATGATTTTATTCAATGTGGGTTTGATAAATGCCTACCATCAGTTAAATCTAGTTACGAATTTATTGATGTAATCAGACAAAGCGGTGAAAACGATAGATTACTTTTATTGAAAATAGAACCAAGCGCTGATGTAGTTCATACAAATAAAGCGGATACTGCCTTTTTAAGGGTTGGTGATGAAACGAAAAAATTAAATCACCAACAGCGAATAAACCTTGAATATGATAAAGGTGCAAGGATGTATGAGGATTTAATTGCTGAAGGATGTACCATGGATGATTTAGATAAGAAATTAATACAAGAATATAAAGAAATCACAGGATTTAAAGGTGATGATTTATATAAATTGCTTTTTGCAAGAGGATTTGCAAAAAGAATGGATGATGGAACATATAAAATAACGATTGCAGGTGCATTAATGTTTTCTAACTATCCCACTGCCTTTGTACCAGGGGCAAAGGTTAGATTCATTCGATATGAGGGTAATACTGCGGAAACTGGTGTAAGAATGAATATTATAAAACAGGAGACATTTGATGAACCAATTCCAAAATTACTTGAAAATATAAAAACTGTCGTTAAAAATCAACTTAGGGAATTTACCACTCTAGATCCCAAGAGCGGCAAGTTTGTATCAGTTCCTGAATATCCAGAATTTGCTTGGCAAGAGGGAATTGTGAATGCTGTAGTTCACAGAGCATATAATGTACATGGCGATGACATAAGGGTAATCATGTACGATGATAGAGTAGAAATACTCAGCCCAGGTAAATTACCAAGTATTGTTAATATAAATAACATAAAAGAAGTTAGGTATTCTAGGAACCCCAAGATAGCTAGGGCATTAACTGAGTTTGGGTGGGTAAGAGAACTAGGTGAAGGAGTCAAGAGGATTTATGAGGAAATGAATAATTTCTTTTTAGATGAACCTCTTTATGAGGAGGGCCAGCAGTCGGTAAAGCTAACTCTAAAGAATAATATCGTAATGCGACGTATTAGGAGGCTTGAGCGAATAGATGCAACAATAAGTGGCCAATGGGATAATTTAACACATGCACAAAAAACAGCATTAGAAATGATGTATAATAAAGGGAAGGTGAAAACTATGGAGTTGGCAGAAGAATTAGGCTTAACAAGACAGCCTGCTAAAAAAGTTCTCGATTCTCTTGAAAAGAAAGGGTTGGTGAGAAAAGTTGCCAATTCACTAAATGACCCGAATCAATTTTATGAAATGCTCAATGATAAGGGTAGCTTGTAGAAAATGATTGAAAGTGATTGTTTTCTATATTTTTCACATAATCTTAATGGTATCAATCGATTCAAAAAAGTGCCACTACTTTCCATACTAACAAAGTTTACTTTTTTTAGACAAATGTTTTTTAGTAAGAATTTATCTTAATTAGGGGTTGAAGAAACTGATAAAGGTATAGAGGGTTTTGCCAAAGGTCTAAAGTATGGCCTGGTGGGTGTAGAGGTCATACTTGGAGGTGCAAATTTAGCCTTAGGGGTGTAGGAGTCATGGTTAAAGGCTAAAGTCATCCTTAAAGGTGTAAAGACCGTGGTTAAAGGCCTAAAGTTAGACCTAAAGGTGTAGAGATTATAATGAAAGGTCTAAAGCCAGCCTTAAAGGTCTAAAGGTCGTGGTTAAAGGTCTAAAGTTAGACCTAGAGGTGTAGAGGTAGGTTGTAATGGAAGGTTTAAAGCCAACGTTAAAGGCGTAAAGGTCGTGATTAAAGGTCTAAAGCTAGACCTAGAGATGTAGAGGACTTTGCCAAAGGTCTAAAGTTAGTCCCTAGAGGTGTAGAGTTCGCAGTTAAAGGTCTAAAGTTAGACCTAGAGATGTAGAGTCTAAGTTGACCGTGAGATTGTAGATTTTTTAAGATTTCAATCAGGAAAAACTAAGAATGGCTATCTCACTGAGGATGATATTTTTGGAGCAGAGTGCTTATTTTAACGGAGTGCCATGTTATGCATCTCCTAAAATGAAGTAACAAGGAGTCGGAAACATCGAAGTTCAAATAATCTAAATTAGGGTGTAACTATTCGGTAGGCATGACCTAATCAGAGAAAGCGTGTAGGAAAATAATCCTAAGCTTCTTCTGATTGGGTCATTTTTTATGATTTCTTGAATTTTACTTAGGTATTTTCTTAACTAGCTTATATCCCTTAAATAAATATCTATTTTGGTATAAAATGTATCAAAATATGACATAATTATTATGGATACAGAAAATATTTGAATACCTAAGGGAGGAAGGATTATGTTTACAAAGATACATGTTGAAAATTTTAAATCTTTGGTAGATGTTAGCATCAATTTATTAGGTAAAAAGAAAAAGCCTAAGCAATTGGCGTTAATTTATGGTGAGAATGGGTCAGGAAAAACAAACTTAATTTCAGTCTTTTATACATTAAGGGAAACACTAAAAACTATGGAGATAAGAGAGGCTATTCAAGATATATTAGCGAACGAAGGGAAAGAGTTTGAAAATGACAAAGATTTTGTAAGACTTTTAAAAGGAAGATTTAAGGATTTAGATACAATGATAAAAGAGAGTAGAACCATTGGAGCGGAAGGATCGCTGCGTATGGAATTTGAGTTTGAACTTGATGGTAAAAAAGGCTCTTATGAAATGGAGTTTGATGAAAACAGAATTATTTCTGAAAAACTAATTTTTGTTCTTGAAAAGAGAAGGGGACAGTATTTTGATATAAACTTACAAAATGTTAACCTAAATGAATCTGTATTTAAAGATGAAGAATATTTACATGATATGAAAGATAAGATTGATAAATTTTGGGGGAAACATACGCTGCTATCAATAATAGTAAATGATATAAAAGAGAAGAATCCTGACTACTTTCAAGATAAATTAAATCCAAATTTTGTGAGTCTTTTAAATTTTTTCTATACATTTTCTTGCCGAATTAATTTTGGTAAAAGAGGACAAAAGCAACAGTTGGGTTTAGATAGTAAAATACTCGATAATCTATTAAATGGTGAAATTGATATCTCGGAAGCAGAGCTACTAGATACAAATGAAAGATTTTTAGATGAAATCTTTACAGCTTTGTATGCTGATATTAAGCGAGTATATTATGATAAAGAGGTAAAAGGGAAGTCCGTAAAATATAAGCTGTGCTTAGATAAAATAATTGGTTCAAAACTAAGAAGCATTCCTTTTAGCGCGGAATCTACAGGAACTTTGAGAATTCTTGATTTAGTACCGTCCATTATTATGGCTGTAATGGGTAGCACAGTTATTATTGATGAATTTGATACAGGAATTCACGATATAATGGTGAGAGATATTATTGATGCAATAAACGATTCTATTAGAGGACAGTTGATTTTTACTACTCATAACACATTGTTGTTAGAATCAGGTATAGAAAAAGATTCGATATATTTTTTAACAGTAGATAGCGCAGGAAATAAAGAAGTTCGCTCTTTAGATGACTATGAATATAGAACTCAGAAAAATAACAATATAAGGTCTCTGTATTTAAAAGGGTTGTACGAAGGAGTGCCAGTGAGTAGAGATTTAGATCTTGCTGAGATAATTGATGTTCTAGAAGATAAGGAAATGTAGGAGACAGCTTCAGATTTACCAGATAGCGAAAAATTAGTTTTCACCACAATAAGTAAATCAAATGTTCCATTAGGGCGAAAAGAAATTATGGAGAAAACCGGTTTGGGTCGCTATGGAGTAAAACAGGCTCTAGTAGCACTTATGGAAGTTTCTTATATTGAAAAAATTGGAAAATCATCTGCAACAAAATATAGACAAATGCTTTCTCCTGCTCAAGAAATTGCAAATATTAAGTAGTTGGCTGCTAGCTTAAAATTTCCAGCTAAAGACTGACAGAGCGTGTAATGATAACGGGGAGTCTAAAATATCAAATAATCTATTTAGGGTGTAACTATTCAGTAGGCATGACCTAAACATAAGAAAATTTTTAGGAAAGTATTCCTGAAAACTCTTATGTTTAGGTCATTTTTATATACAAAGGAGGAACAAAAATTGAAAGAAAGAAATAAGCAGCCATTTATGTTTATTCATGCGGTCATTCCGATTTTAGTATTGGTCACTATCATTATTTTTGGATTGGTTATTCAGCCTTATTACATTACCCCAGGGGTGAGTATGCCGTTAGAATTAATCTTCTTGTTGGCTACGATAGGAAGTGTTTCTGTACTATTTTATTTAGGGTATTCATGGGAGGAAATACAGCAAGCAATGGTCAAGAAAATTTCCGAAGGTTTACCTTCCATTTTTATCTTATTCGCTATTGGAATATTGATAGGTAGTTGGGTCATTTCAGGGACGATTCCGATGATGATTTTTTATGGAATCAAGTTTATTAATCCTAACATTATTTATCTAGTCGGGTTCATTGTACCGGCAATTTTTTCAATAGTTACTGGCACATCATGGGGGTCAGTGGGAACGATTGGTGTGGTTATCTTTGGAATAGGTGAATTGATTGGTGCACAGCAACCTGTTTTAGCAGGTGCCATTGTAGCAGGTGCATATTTCGGTGATAAAATGTCGCCCCTTTCTGATACAACAGTGGTAGCTGCGGCAGCAACAGGAGTCAATCTCTATGACCACATTCGCTCTATGTTGTATACAACCGGTCCTTCGGCTCTCATTGCAGCTGCATTATATATGGCGCTAGGGTTTATTTTTCCACCAAGTATAAAAGAGATTGGAACGAATGCTGAAATAGCGACGACGTTAACAGCGTTTACTGATATTTACCGTTTTCATCTGTTATTGTTGTTGCCACCAGCGATTGTTCTTTATGGGGCTTTGAAGAAGAAGCCGACTGCACCTGTCATGATTTTATCTCCGTTGACAGCGGCACTTATCGCATTATTGATTCAGCGCTTTACATTAGAAAATATTGTGGACACTTTGATACATGGATTTCATACGGACATGATTACATGGCGTCAAGATATTCCCGAAAATCTCGTTGTCTTGTTAACTCGTGGTGGCTTGTATCAATTAATTAGTGCCATTACCATTTGTATCATTGTTTTCCTATTTATTGGCTCGCTCTCACTAACGAATTCCCTTGGAGTTGTTGTAAATCGTGCAACGAAAGGATTAAGAACGCGAGCTCAAACGATTGTTGCAACACTTTTTTCTACTACTTTCACCAATGCAATGACTTCCAATCAATTTGCCACTAGTTTCATTATTGCTGGCGCTTATGAGGAAAAGTTTAAACAAATGGGTATTTCAAAGAAAGTACTATCACGAACCATTGAAGATGGGGGAACAATGGTGGAGAACGTTATTCCTTGGACGACCACAGGTGTATTTATGGCAGCAACACTAGGAATTTCAGTTATTGATTATGCACCTTGGCAATTATTGGTTTGGATTAATTATATTGTTGCCATTGTTTTGGCTATGACAGGAAAGGGATGCTTCAATCATGAAGTTGTGCTTCAAGAGGGAGCTTCTCTCAAGGTAAGTGAAAAAATGGAAAGAGGAGTGATGTAAAATGACGAATGAAATGATGACACTATTACATGGGGAAGAAAATCCAGCGGAAAATCAAGGTGCCATTGTGCCACCTATTTTTCAAAATACTTTATTTGCTTTTGAAAATTGGGAAGCAATTGATAAAGCGTATGAAGACCCAACCAATCATTGCATTTATACAAGGGGAAAGAATCCTTCTTGTGATATTGTAGAGAAAAAATTGGCAGCATTAGCCCATGGAGAAAAGGCGAAACTTTTTGCATCTGGGATGGCAGCTATTTCAGCGGCATTACTTCATTTTGCAAAGCCAAAAGGGCATGTCATTGCAGTGCAAAATATTTACGGTCCAGCAAGAAATTTTATTGATCATTATTTAGTAGAAAAAATGGAAATGACAGTAACGTATGTCACAGGGAAAGATGTAGCCGATTTTGAATCAGCGATTCAAGAGGATACTTGTCTCATTTATTTAGAAAGTCCGTCAAGTGTAGTGTTTCATTTGCAAGATTTAGAGGGAGTGAGCAAAATAGCGAAAAGAAACCAAATAAAGACAATCATTGATAATACTTGGGCTACGCCAATTTTTCAAAAGGATCTTGATTTTGGCATTGATTTAGAGGTTCATTCCTGTACAAAGTATATTGGTGGGCACAGTGATGTAGTAGCGGGAGTTGTCATTGGTTCGGAGAAAGATATCGACCAGATATTTCATCATGAACATGCATTGCTCGGTGGGGAAATGGCACCATTTGAATCTTGGCTACTTTTACGTAGCTTACGGACACTGCATCTTCGTCTAGAAAAGCATCAAAAAAATGCTTGGCTAGTTGCCAATTTCTTAGAGAATCATTCTGAAGTAGAAAAAGTATACTATCCAGGATTAACAAGCTTTGAACAACGGAGTTTAGCAGAGAAACAAATGACTGGATTCACTGGTTTGATGTCTTTTGAGCTAAAAACAAATGACATAGAGAAAATAAAGGGATTCGTCAATCATCTGAAGATATTTCAAATTGGTGTTAGTTGGGGTGGTTTTGAAAGTCTAGTATATGTGCCGGCTATTAGCTATCTGAAGGAAATGACAGAAGAGTCCTTTGAAAAAACAGGACTTTCACTAGGGAATATTAGAATATCGGTAGGGTTGGAGGATGCTGCTGATGTGATTGAGGATTTGGAACAGGCGTTAGGGAGTATTTGCTTATAGTATTCACTAAGTTGTTATCTAGATGAGGCAGGCCCATTCTTGGTGGGAATAGGCTTGTCTTATTGTAGATAGTATCTGTTGTTTATGTATCGCTTCATCATTCATTTCCGTGGTTATTTTCAAATATACCCTAGTACTTGCAGCAGGTTGTACACATTAATCAGTATAACCAGTACAACAATTAGATGAAACAATAAGTGTACTTGGCGACTGTGAAGTTTGTTGCTAAGATGTCCACCTAAATATCCACCAAATAAAGCAGCCGGTATAATAATTGCCAGAAACGATAAATCAAACGGATGGAAGCCAGTTGTAAGGAATGTTGAGGACAGCTTTGATAACTGAGAAAAGAAGATTGTAATAATAGAGTAGACAGTGGACTCTTTCATATCTAGACCAAAGAACAGCATGAGTATTGCAACATTAATTGGCCCGCCACCAATTCCTAAAAACGTAGAAAAGCTTCCTAAGATAATACCTACTATGAAATAGCTAGAAATAGAGTGAAAGTGAAAAGAAAAGGAAGAAAATTTTCCATAAAATAGAACCAAAAGGAGAGTGAGAATCAGGATGATAGACTGAATGGCGATGACTGTTTCCTCACTGTGAAAAAAGGAAATGAAGGTATGAAGTAGCTTGTCTCCTAGAGATCCTCCGATTAATGATCCTAGTGAAACAAATAAACTGTTTTTCCAATTAACTTGAATACCATTTTTATATTGTTTATATGTAGAAGCAATCGCCATTGTAAAGACTGCGACGCTTGAATAGAAGGTAATAGAAATCAAAGAATGGTAATTTAGCATGTCTAAAACAGGTTTTATGATGATGCCGCCACCCATTCCTGACACTGCACCTAGGGTATTGGAAAGAAAAATAACGACGAAATAGATGAAGTAAATCACAATTGTTGGCCTCCTTGCTATGATGTGGTTGGATTTTATTTCCTATTAAAGTAGAAGCAATTCATTTGTAAAAAAAGCACAGGCGCCTTGGGTAATTTTAACTGGCAAAGGTTCTTCCTAGTCAAAGCTAAAAGGACGCCTTGTACTTTCCTACAACAAAGAACGAAGCATTCATGTCTTTTTTTCTAAAAGAGCATCTACGATGGATTTTATGATTTTCTGATGAGGTTCTTCTAGTTTATTTATTTTTAGTATGATCTCTTTTATGAGTTCGTTATTTGAATCAGCTATTTCTTCAACTAAACGAAGTAATTCTTCATTTTTTGGATGTTGCTGGTACTTTTCTCCTTCACCATGAAGCAGCCATTCTTCATTTACAGTGAACTCTTGGCACAGGTGTTTAATAAATAGTGGCTTTGGCTTTACTCTATCATACTCAATGTTGCCGATTTCATCTCGGCTCATTCCGAAAATTTCACCAAATGCTTTTTGTGACAGTTTCGCATCTAGTCTAATTTCTTTTATTCTTTCTGGTATCACTCTATCATCATCCTTTTTTTTAATATTTATCCACATCATACCACGTTGCGTTGAATAACGCAAAAAAACACTTATCATCGTTGACTAACTAATTAATTGGTGTTAATATGTGTTTAATAACGACAAAGGAGGTGGGTTGCATGAATAAATTAGAAAACGCTGAGTTAATAAACAAACTTTCTGCGCTAGATTCTGGGGAATTAATGTATGTATTGGGAAGTGTAGACACATTTCATCAAATGAATAATGTGCATGAAGATTCAGAGAGGGAGAAACAGACCTTAAGGGTAACTGAGAGGAAGAGTTGTTGAATCTATGGAGTTGTATAGAAGCGGAGGAGGAAAAAGGAAATGACATTATCGTTTGGCATTATTGCTGTGCTATGTTTGTATGCAGCAATTGGTGTACTGGA
>DAIDKD010000031.1 GCA_027451065.1 Bacillaceae bacterium
CCTAAAGGAATTTGCAGCAAAAAAACCGGTATTCGGCACTTGTGCTGGGATGATTTTATTAGCGAAACGCATTGAAGGATACACAGAGTCTCATATAGGCGCGATGGATATTACGGTAACAAGAAATGCTTTTGGTAGACAACGCGAAAGTTTTGAAGTTCCCTTATCAATAAAAGGAGTGGGCGATGATTTCATGGCTGTTTTTATCCGGGCTCCTTATGTGAAGAGCATAGGTGAAAATGTGGAAATCCTTGCCACTGTTGATGGGCATATTGTGGCAGCGAAAGAAGGTAACTTGTTGGCTGCCGCTTTTCATCCAGAACTAACAAATGATCATCGTATGATGCAATACTTCGTTGAAATGGTACGAGCTGTGTGAAAGGGCTAGAACCCAGTTCACACAGCTCGCCGAAATGGAGAACCGGACACCAATGCCTACAATTTAAGGTGAACTAAAGGTACTTCAAACACATGAAGACCCTAATCATAGTAAGGATTGAATAATATATTTATTGAATAGTGGATAGCCGAAAATCCTCCGCCTCCGCTCAAATCTGGGCAATGAGGTGACAGGTCGCAAGCAGCCCGAAAAAAACACTTCGGTCTCATTGCTGTAAATATTCAAACGATGCGTAAGTGCTGAAGCACAAACGCATCGTAATTCATTTTCCCCCTAATCGTGTCACTTCCATGCCCAGATTTGGCTACGGCTCCAGATTTTCAAACAGATTCCTGCATCTAGTACAGGTCGAATAGCACAGAAAGATCATTTGAAAAATCCAAAGGAGAGTATCAACCATCATTTGTGAAAAAGTATTTTTAAAAAACTTTTTCGCAAATGCAATGATATATTCCCCCACTCCCCAATTTATTGGGGAGAATTTCTTCCTATCTTTTCTTAAGTTACAGGAATTGACCGGACACACCCGGTTCTTTTTTGTTCCATTATTTTCTCATGGATAGTTTCTTTTCTCACAAACATACGTTACACTAATAGAAAAGGAACTAATTGTAATGAAGGAGTAAAAAGCATGATTATCGTTACAGCTTCCCATATACATAAAGCATATGGAACAGATGTTATTTTAGAGGATGTTACATTAACTGTACAAGAGAGAGAATGTGTTGCTTTGGTCGGACCAAATGGCGCGGGGAAATCTACGTTGTTAAAAATTATTGCCGGAGAGCTCTCTAGTGATGGTGGAGAAGTTCACCTTGCCAAAGGCATCGATATCGGTTACTTGGCTCAACATAGCAGTGTAGATTCGGAACAAACAGTTTACGAGGAAGTCCGTTCTGTATATACTGATTTATTTGAAATAGAAAAACAGCTTCGTGAAGTGGAAATGGAAATGAGTAAGCCGGAAGTGTACGGAAACGAAAGTGCCTTCGCTACTATGAGCAGCGAATACGAAAAATTATCTCAAGTGTTCACAGATAGAAACGGATATGCTATTGATGCAAATGTTCGTGGTGTACTCCACGGATTAGATTTTCCAAAAGATATGTACGACCAACCTGTCCATTCCTTATCAGGAGGACAAAAAACTCGTTTAGCTTTAGCGAAACAATTATTGATTCAACCAGATTTATTAATTTTAGATGAGCCGACAAACTATTTGGATATTGAACGTTTAGAATGGTTAGAGCAGTATTTAAAAGGGTATCCAGGTTCTCTGTTAATTGTATCTCATGATCGTTCTTTCTTAGACACATTGGCTCAGCAAGTGTATGAAATTGAACGAGGTATATCCAAAAGATACAAGGGGAATTACTCGGAGTATTTAAAGCAAAAAGCATTGGATTTAGAGCAGCAAGCGAAAAGATACGAGCAACAGCAAGCAGAAATTGCCAGAACAGAAGAATTTATTAGGCGTAATATTGAAGGTGTGAATACAAAGATGGCTCAAGGCCGTCGAAAAATGTTGGAAAGAATGGATCGCATTGAGAAACCACTTTCTCAAAATCGAAAAGTTCGTTTCGCCTTTGAAACAGATCGACTTAGTGGAAATGATGTGCTGACTGTAGCGGATGTAAGCATTGGTTATGAGGATAAAATGCTATCTAAAAATATTTCTCTGCGCATTCAACGTGGTGAGCGTATTGCCTTAGTTGGCCCAAATGGAATCGGAAAATCTACACTTCTAAAAACAATTCTCGGCGCGATGAAACCTTTATCGGGAGAAATAAAGTTCGGAACCAATTTGAAAACAGGTTTCTATACACAAGAACAAGAAGATCTGCATTTTGGGAAAACCATTTTGCAAGAAGTGTGGGATGCATATCCTCAATTAGACAGACAAGAAATTCGAACGATTTTAAGTCAGTTTTTGTTCACTGGCGACGATTTGGAAAAGACAATCAACCTCTTGTCAGGTGGAGAAAGGGCTAGAGTTGCCCTAGTAAAACTCATGTTACAGCAAGCTAATTTTCTTGTGTTGGATGAACCGACGAACCACCTAGATTTAATGTCGAAAGAGGTATTAGAAGGAGCTTTAGCTGACTATCCAGGGACATTGTTTTTTATTTCTCATGACAGATTTTTCTTAAACCGATTAGCAACGAGGGTAGTGGAGTTAAGTGAAGGTGGCTTGGTTTCTTATTTAGGAAATTATGATGATTACACAGAGAAGAAACAATTATTAGCAGATCTGGAGAAAGAAAATAATCAAGAAGAGACCCAGGGGAAGAAAAAGAATTCTTTTGAAGAGCAGCAACGTAAAAAGCAGGCAGAGAGAGTAGCAAAAAGAGAAGCGAAGAAAAGAGAAGAAAGAATCAAGGAAATCGAAGGGGAAATTAATCGATTAGAAGAAATGATTCCGCTGTGGGAAGAAGAATTATGTAATCCGGAGATTTTTGATGACCCTGCGAAATATAAAGAAGTAAATGATAACTACCTTACGAGTAAGGAAAAATTAGAGGCTTTGTTAGAAGAGTGGGAGGAATTAAGCTCATAGCCTATATTGGAAAGAAGGGGTGAAAATCTGATGGAATTAATAAAAGTATTACATGGTTTTTTTCAACAAAATGTGGAAGTGGATAAAAAAGGCCGCGTTCATTTTGTATGGTTAGAAGGAGAAGATAAAGTAATATTCAGTGCAGACCAATGGGACGACTTAACGATTTGTTGGGAGAAAAATGGCGAGGAAATTTTCAATGTACAAAGTATTGGTATTTCCAATACGATTATCACAGACGATGAATGTGAAACGAGCATCCAATTTGTATTAGAACGTCAACCGAGCCGTATGTTTAAAGCACAACTAAAACCCAACCTACATATAAGCTTCGAACTGTACTACGAAATATGTGAAGATTGCGATGAGGATGAGCTTTAGCTAAATGAAAAGGAGGGGGACACAAGTCCTCCTCCTTTTCATTTAGAGCATGAAGTAAATCAAGATGATACATCCTAAAATAATGCGATACCAACCAAAAACTTTAAAGTCATGCTTTTTAATATAACTCATTAAGAATTTAATAGCGAAGATTGATACGAGAAATGCAACAATCATTCCCGTTGCTAAAATAACTAGGTATTCTCCTGAAAAGTTGAAACCGAATCTTACTAGCTTTAATAAGCTTGCACCAAACATAACTGGTACAGCTAAGAAAAATGTGAACTCCGCTGCAACAGCACGAGAAACTCCAATCATTAAGGCACCTACAATGGTTGCACCAGAGCGTGAAGTTCCTGGGAAAATAGCAGCAATCATTTGGAACAAACCAATGATTAGTGCGACTTTATAAGTGATATTTGCAATCGAAGTGATCTTCGGGATTTTATTTTTATTCAAGTTTTCTACGACGATAAATAATACACCGAAAAGAATAAGCATAATTGCTACAGAAGTAGGGTTATAGAAAAGATCATTGAACTCATCTTCCCATAATAAACCTACAACAGCAGCAGGGACAATTGCAACTGCAATTTTTAACCACATGACAATCGTGTCTATTTCAATAGAAAAGCCGTTATCCAATGAAAAAGGCAATAGTTTTTTCCAATATAGGACGACTACTGCTAGAATAGATCCAAATTGAATCACAACTAAAAACATTTCCATAAACTCTGCACTTACATTTAAACGTATAAATTCATCAACAATAATCAGATGCCCGGTACTGCTGACTGGCAGCCATTCTGTAATACCTTGAACAATTCCGAGCACAATTGCTTTTAATATTTCTATTATTTCCATTTTTCCCCTCCAGTTTTCCTCAAGACAACAAGTTGCTTTCGTTTTCCTTAATAAAATACTTTTTTATCTTACCACAGACGGTACTTTTTGAACAGTATTACTTCACCATAATCATCGGCAAATAAACGAAGCTTATCCATCCGACTAGTGGATAGATAAAGCTGAGTAGAGGGCTATAATGAATAAAGCTGACAGTATAGGATAAAGTGAGAACTACAAAAGTAATAACAAAGGGGCGAATGGAAACAATGGATTCAATTTGTTTGCTGATTCCATAAATATTTCCCACCACAGTTGTTAATATCTCCCCGATAATGATGAAAATAAATAAAAAGTGAAAGGTAGGATTTATTTCCTTGACTACTACTGCCATTGGAATACTGTAATCATCGAATGAATCAACAGAAACAATTGCTGCATGACTTAAGAGTAAGATGCAAGTAAGGCCGACTCCTCCAAGAATTCCTCCTAATGTAATAGCAGATGTATCTTTTATGTTGCTAGCTAACGGAACGAGTACGCTCTGAGATAAGGTAATATTAAGAGCAGCATACGTAAGGGGATTTGTTAGCCATTTAGCATTCCAAGTTTCAGTTGGAGTGATATTTATTGTGTTCGGAACTATTTCTAAGATGACAGTAGAGCTGATTCCAATAACGAATAACATCATCATTGGAACGACAATTGTATTAACTGAAAGAACTCCGTCTAATCCACCAGAAAGGGCAATGAGGGAAATGATGACAATAAGAATAATACCGAATTGCCTAGGCAAGTCTAACTGTTCTTCAAAAACCGCACCGGATCCAGAGAGCATCACACTAGTAACAGCGAAGAGCCCAATTATCATAATGCCGTTGACAATATTTCCTATTGTTTCCCCGAAAAGATATTTATTAAAATCCTGTGCAGAAAAAGCATGTATTTCCACTGATATTCTCATCATTTTTGTACCAATCCAAATAAAAAGAAGACCGCTCAAAAGAATGCCAAAAAGGCCATATACACCATGAATGGAAAAGAAGTGAACAATCTCTTTTCCAGTAGCAAAGCCAGCTCCGACAACTGTCCCGATGTAGGTGGCAGCAATTTTTAATGAGATAGTAAATTGGTCTTTATTCATAATAAGCCTTCCTCCACATACTGTAATTTTCGCTTCTAAATTATATGAACAAGCTTCCAAATTTAGACATTGGGTCTGACTAGGACTATGTGAGTCTAATATTTTTTACCCCATATCAAAGGCAATGAGGAAAACAACTGCCCTAGCGTCACCCATTCCCTTTCGGACACATATGATAGGGGGAAAGGTACTTAGGCGAATGTTTCGTAAAGAAGGTGAAGAACAAGTATGTTGACCAATATGCACATAGCTGTTATTGGTGGTGATGCTAGACATTTGGAGATTATCCGTAAACTAATAGAATTAGATAGCAAAGTTTCCTTAGTAGGCTTTGATTTGCTGAATAGTGGCTTTATTGGTGTAGAGAGAAGTAGTGTGAATGAATTGAAGTTCAACGAAATAGATGCGATTATTTTGCCCGTTGGTGGAACGAGTCTAGAAGGAGAAGTAATGACAACTTTTTCAAAAGAGAAAGTTGTGTTAACAGAAGAGCAAATAAAGAGAACACCGTCATCTTGCACGATTTATTCCGGTATTAGCAATGATTATTTGGACTCTTTAACGAAAAAAAACAATAGAAAACTAGTAAAGCTCTTTGATAGGGATGATGTGGCGATTTACAACTCTATCCCCACTGTAGAAGGAACAATAATGGTAGTTATTCAAAATACTGACTTTACCATTCACCATTCAAAAGTTGCTGTACTAGGATTTGGGAGAACAGGAATGAGTGTAGCAAGAGCATTTCAAGGTTTAGGAGCTAAAGTTCGGGTAGGGGTAAGACGCCCCGAGCATATTGCCAGAATTGTTGAAATGGGTATGGATGGCTTTTATTTGCAAGATTTAGAAAAACAGGCACAAGACATCGATGTTTGTATTAACACAATTCCACATTTAATTGTAACCTCAAAAGTTATCTCGAAAATGCAGTCCCACGCAATTGTAGTAGATTTAGCATCTAAGCCAGGTGGGACAGACTTTCGTTATGCGGAAAAACGTGGCATAAAAGCAATTTTGGCACCAAGCTTACCAGGAATTGTCGCTCCAAAAACAGCAGGGACAATTCTTGCCAATGTTTTGACAGAACTACTTGAAAAGGATGCGGAAAAAAGGAAGGAGAAAGAATAATGTCCCTAAAAGGAAAAAGAATTGGATTCGGTATGACAGGTTCACATTGTACGTACGAAGAAGTGGTTCCTTATGTCGAACAACTTATCAAGGAAGGTGCGGAAGTAATACCTTTGGTCACATACACAGTCCAAAATACAGTGACTCGCTTTGGTGATGGGATAGATTGGGTGAAAACGTTAGAAGATATAACAGGTAAGAAAGTAATTAACTCTATCGTAGAAGCCGAGCCGCTAGGACCAAAACTTCCTCTTGACTGCATGGTCATCGCACCTTTAACAGGGAATTCTATGAGTAAATTTGCCAATGCCCTAACAGATTCTCCGGTATTAATGGCTGCAAAAGCGACACTTCGGAATCAAAAGCCAGTGGTCGTTGCTATTTCAACCAATGATGCTTTAGGCTTGAATGGAATGAACTTAATGAAACTGATGGCGACGAAAAACATTTATTTTGTTCCATTCGGGCAAGATGACCCGTACAAAAAGCCAAATTCACTGGTGGCAAAAATGGAATTTATTAGTGAAACAATTACTGCTGCCATAGAAGGAAAACAGCTGCAACCAGTACTTGTGGCAAAATATTAGCAATAATTACCAATTTTGTAACAGAAAAAACAATCAAGATTCTCTGAGTATATGCTAGAATATAGTATATACACGTAGAGAGGGGTTTTGCCAATGATGGAAAAAGCATATGTTATTGCTGTAGTAGGGGCAACAGGAGCAGTAGGAACACAAATGATAAAAATGCTGGAAGAAAGAAATTTTCCAATCGCTGAATTACGATTGTTGTCATCAAAACGTTCGGCGGGGAAAAAGCTACTATATAAAGGTGAAGAAATTGAAGTGAAAGAAGCGACACCGGAAATGTTTACAGGTGTAGATATTGCACTATTTAGTGCAGGAGGAAATGTTTCAAAAGAACTGGCACCGGAAGCGGTAAAAAAGGGTGCAATTGTTATTGATAACACAAGTGCGTTTCGCATGGACCCGAATGTTCCGTTAGTAGTGCCAGAAGTAAATGAAGCTGATATCGCAAAACACAAAGGGATTATTGCGAATCCTAACTGCTCAACAATTCAAATGGTCGTTGCGCTTGAACCAATTCGAAAAGCGTACGGATTGGAGAAGGTAGTTGTATCTACTTATCAAGCTGTCTCAGGAGCTGGAAATGACGCAATAGAGGAGATGCGTACCCAAGCAAAAGCAGTTCTTGAAGGAGAGTCTGTTGAAGCGAATATTTTGCCGGTGAAATCTGCTGAAAAACATTATCAAATTGCTTTTAACGCAATTCCACAAATTGATACCTTTGAAGAAAATGGATTCACATTTGAAGAAATGAAAATGATTAACGAAACGAAGAAAATTATGCATCTTCCAGAACTGCACGTAGCTGCAACTTGTGTGCGATTGCCAATTGAAACTGGACACTCAGAGTCTGTTTATATTGAAACGAAGGAAGCAATCAATGCAGAGGATGTGAAGCGTTTATTGACTGAAGCAGAGGGGGTTGTTGTCCAAGATAACCCAAGCGAACAAGAATACCCGATGCCTATTTTCGCAGTTGGAAAAAATGAAGTATTCGTCGGACGAATCCGCAATGATTTAAACAATGAGAATGGTTTACACTTATGGGTAGTGTCGGACAATTTATTAAAGGGAGCTGCCTGGAACTCTGTCCAAATCGCTGAAAGACTTGTTAAGTTAGGATTGATATAGTAGGGAAGCGCAAGCGTAAGTTTTGAGAGTGGGTCAAAAACCGACCAACTTTCAAAACTTACAAGAACAGACAATCATGATGGATGGGGGTAAGATGAGGTATGGTTAGATTGTCTGTTCTTGCCCCCGTCCAGAAGTTAGTTGTTTGAGAAAAACAAATGAAGAAAGTGTAGTTTTTACCGTAGTGGGAAAATACCACACTTCTAAAAATTACAAAAGTAAAAATTATATGAATACGAGTATGGTGAAGGGTGACTTGAAGATGAAATTAATTGTTCAAAAATTCGGTGGGACATCTGTGCGAGATGCTCATGGAAAAGAGCATGCACTATCTCATATCCGCCAAGCAATAGAAGATGGGTACAAAATAGTAGTTGTTGTTTCAGCAATGGGGCGAAGTGGGGAACCGTACGCGACAGACACATTGCTGCAACTGGCGGAGAATGGTGAACACATTTCCAAACGTGAACAAGATATGCTTTTGTCTTGTGGGGAAACAATATCAGCTGTTATTTTTTCAAGTATGTTAAATCAAAATGGTATAAAAGCAGCTTCATTAACAGGAGCAAGAGCAGGATTCCGAACAAACTCCGACTTCACAAATGCGAGAATTGTTGAAATGCAATGTGAAGAAGTAACTGATTTATTAGCTGAGCACGATGTAGTCGTTGTAGCAGGCTTCCAAGGGATGAATGAGGAAGGCGATATTACAACATTAGGGCGCGGAGGCAGTGACACTTCAGCATCTGCACTTGGCGTCACCTTACACGCTGAATATATTGATATTTTCACAGACGTAGAAGGTGTCATGACGGCTGATCCACGAATTGTAAAAGCAGCCAAGCCTTTGGATACAGTCACTTATAATGAGATTTGCAATATGGCGTATCAAGGAGCAAAAGTTATCCACCCAAGGGCAGTAGAAATTGCCATGAGCGGGAAAGTGCCTTTACGTGTACGTTCGACTTATTCAAAGTCAACTGGAACATTAGTTACTTCAAAAGGGACCGACGAAGTATCAGAACATTTAGTGACAGGAATAGCCCACGTTCCTAACGTTACGCAAATCAAAGTGGCGGCCAAAGATGATATGTATGATTTACAGGCACAAGTTTTTAAAGCGATGGCAGGAGAAGATATATCCGTTGACTTTATTAATATTTCTCCAACAGGTGTAACTTACACTGTAAAGGATGAGTTAGCGGATAAAGCAATGGCAACACTCCGAGAAATTGGCTATGAGCCATCCATTACGAGGCATTGTGCCAAAGTATCAATTGTAGGTGCTGGAATATCGGGTGTTCCTGGGATTACATCAAAAATTGTCGTAGCATTGTCTGAACGAGGAATTCAAATTCTTCAATCAGCAGATAGTCACACGACGATTTGGGTTTTGGTCCATAAAGAAAATATGGTTGATGCAGTAAATGCACTACACGATGTTTTTGAACTTGCAGATTAAACTGAGTGATTATACGAAGGAGGAATGATGATGAATCATTTTGGAAAAGTAATAACAGCGATGGTGACACCGTTTGATAATGATGGAAGGTTAGATCTAGCAAAAACAACAGAATTAATTGAATACCTTATTAATAACGGAACAGATGCGCTTGTCGTTGCCGGGACAACAGGTGAATCGCCAACTTTGACAAAGGATGAAAAATTAGCTTTATTTAAGCATGCTGTTCAAGTAGTAAACAAACGAGTACCGATAATCGCAGGAACTGGAAGTAATAACACAAGCGAATCTATTGCGTTGACAAAAGCAGCAGAGGAAATTGGTATAGATGCGGCGATGTTGGTTGCACCATATTACAATAAACCAAATCAAGAAGGTTTGTACCAGCATTTTAAAGCAATTGCTGAAGCAACTAATTTACCTATTATGTTATATAATGTTCCTGGGCGAACCATTGTCAGAATGAGTGTCGATACAATTGTGAGGCTATCAAAAATAGAAAATGTAGTTGCAATAAAAGATGCAGGTGGAGACCTTGCTGCAATGGCAGAAGTTATCGCGAAAACAGCAAATAACTTCACTCTTTATAGTGGAGATGACGGCATTACATTGCCAGTGTTAGCAATTGGCGGAAAAGGTGTTGTTTCTGTAGCATCTCATGTGATTGGCAACGAAATGCAGGAGATGATCAAAGCTTACGAGCAAGGTGAAATGGAAAAAGCTCAACAATTAAATGGTGAGTTAATTCCGAAAATGACTAAACTGTTCCTTGCACCAAGCCCAACACCAGTAAAAACAGCGCTCCAAGTCCAAGGTTTAGATGTTGGCCCAGTACGCTTACCTCTAGTTCCTCTATCAGAGTCTGAGCGGAAGACAATTGTAGAACTTTTTGGGTAAGAAACATAAGTACTACTTTACAATCGATTAACTGAAACATATATATCGAATGAAATATAAACCGAAAGAGCCAATCAAGTAATACTGTGATTTTACAGTAGTCATCATGGTTGGTTCTTTCAGCGGGATATGTGTGGTATGGCGTATTCTGCCCTTACTACACACATTCCGTATAAAAAAACTCCTTTGAACTGATACTAGAAAAAGGTATCGGAAAGGAGTTTTTTTATTGACTGAGCACGAAAGTGAGAAAGAAATAACGAAGACACAAGAAGGAAAAGAGGCAAGCCTTGTAGAAAAAATAAACCAATTAGGATCAACCAATGTTGCACAAATGACTGAGTCCAAAATTCATTGTTTAACGATAGTTGGACAAATAGAAGGGCATGTTCAGCTGCCACCCCAAAACAAAACGACTAAATATGAGCATATTATTCCGCAAATAGTTGCCATCGAGCAAAATCCACAAATAGAAGGATTACTCATTATCCTAAACACTGTCGGTGGAGATGTTGAAGCAGGACTCGCAATTTCTGAAATGATAGCTTCTCTTTCCAAACCAACAGTTTCCCTTGTTCTTGGTGGAGGGCACTCTATTGGGGTGCCGATTGCCACTTCAACAGATTATTCTTTTATCGCCGAAACAGCAACTATGACCATTCATCCAATTCGTTTGACAGGCTTAGTGATTGGTGTACCTCAGACTTTTGAATATTTGGATAAAATGCAAGAAAGGGTCATTCGATTTGTGACAAAACATTCGAGAATTACAGAGGACTTGTTCAAAGAGTTGATGTTTTCAAAAGGGAATTTGACGAGGGATATCGGTACAAATGTCATTGGATCAGATGCTGTGAAATATGGATTAATTGATGAAGTTGGTGGAATAGGGTTGGCTATACAAAGGCTAAATGAACTTATTGACGAAAGAAAGTGAGAAAAATGGTTTTGTATACAATTGCCCCGGAGTATTCCATCTTTCCGGAGGAGGAACAAAGCTTTCAACACTACAAAAATGTTTCAGTCCACGGAGTCCCTATGGTGATTCAACAAATGGACACGGATTATGAAATTGTTCGTGTTTTGAGTACTAATCCGCAAGATTATTTAGATTATCAACCAGGACAAAAAATTCGATTCTAAACATATGTTCGTGGTGGGATGTGTGATATAATATATACGTCGAAGATAAGGCAGCCAATAACTATCGGCTGCTTTGTTTTTTCGCTTGAGGAGATGGAATATTTTTCCTAAAGCTGTTCAAACCCGTAATCAGCGGTATCTTTTTTACAATATAACATGTGTGAAACAGGAGGGAGGTACTGGTTAAAGCCTATCTAATTTATCGTAGGTCTTATTAACTAGGTATTGGTGTGAAGCAGAAAAAAAGAAAACGTAAACCGAAAACTACATTAAAAAGTACGTTATATTACGAGATTGCCGGATTAGCTATTTTTGCTATATCTGTCATTACTATTTTACAATTCGGTGTTGTCGGGAATATATTGGTGACATTCTTGCGCTTTTTCTTTGGGGAATGGTATATGTTCAGTTTGTTCTTCTTTGTTGGACTGGCTATTTACTTTATGATAAAGCGAACTTTTCCGGAAATGTTGCAAAAGCGTATGATTGGTTTGTACATGATTTATTTTACAATTTTGATGTTTAGTCATCTTCGCTTGTTTCAATTATTGCAGGCAGAAGAGGTGTTGGCAAATCCATCTATTTTAAGGGAAACGTGGGATTTGTTTTGGATAGAAGTGAACGGAAATGCAACCATTGATTTAGGTGGTGGGATGATAGGTGCATTAATGTTAGCAACCTGTTACTTTCTATTTGCCTCTAAGGGAGCTATTTTAATCGGAATTATTTTTCTTTTATTAGGAATACTACTTTTAACTGGAAAGCCATTAAGTGAGGTTTTAGGAACCCTATTGTTACCGATTTATAAGTTTGTAAAAAAACAATTTTATGGATTTCTCGAGGATGTGAAAGAATGGAAAGGTGGCAAAGCAACAAAGGCTAGGCTGAAAAAAGCTGAAAAAGAACAGATGAAACATGAGAAAGAAAATAAAAAACAAGTTGAGGAAGTAATCGAAGTAGCGGAGATGCCTCACAGTGAACCGATTATTGCAAATTTTGCTGAAAACATTTTGGAGGAACAAGAGGTAGAAGAAGTAGAAGCAATTATTCCGCCAATTCCAATGACGACAATGGATGAAGAAAATCCAGAATATCAATTGCCGTCACTTGATTTACTAAAAGTACCGAAAAATAAAAAAGTTGGCTCAGAAAACGAGCGAGTTTATGAAAATGCTCGAAAACTAGAAAAAACTTTTCAAAGCTTTGGTGTAAAGGCGAAAGTAACAAAAGTAAATATGGGGCCAGCTGTAACAAAATATGAAGTATATCCAGATGCAGGAGTGAAAGTAAGTAAAATTGTTAGTTTAACTGATGATTTAGCCCTTGCTTTGGCAGCGAAGGATATCCGAATGGAGGCACCAATTCCTGGTAAATCTGCTATTGGTATTGAAGTTCCTAATCAACATGTGGCGACAGTTACTCTGCGGGAAGTATTGGAATCAAAAGAAAATAATCGTAATGATGACAAACTGATGGTCTGTTTAGGTAGAGATGTAACAGGGAATGGTATTTTCGCACACTTGAATAAAATGCCGCACTTGCTTGTAGCCGGAGCAACAGGAAGTGGGAAAAGTGTTTGTATCAATGGGATTATCACCAGTATTTTAATGAGAGCGAAGCCTCATGAAGTAAAGTTAATGATGATTGACCCAAAAATGGTAGAATTGAATGTGTATAATGGAATTCCTCATCTTTTGGCACCAGTCGTGACAGAACCAAAAAAAGCAGCACAGGCTTTAAGAAGAATCGTCAGTGAAATGGAAAGAAGATATGAGTTGTTTGCTCATTCAGGAACACGAAATATTGAAGCTTACAATGAACATGTGGCACTGCATAATATGCAAAGTGAAGGGAAAATGCCGAGTTTGCCGTATATCGTTGTGATAGTAGATGAATTGGCAGACTTAATGATGGTGGCCTCATCTGATGTAGAGGATGCAATCACACGACTTGCTCAAATGGCTCGTGCTGCTGGAATTCACTTAATTATTGCTACACAAAGGCCGTCTGTAGATGTTATCACGGGAGTAATCAAAGCGAATATTCCATCACGTATTGCATTTGCAGTATCTTCTCAAATTGATTCGCGAACAATTTTGGATATGGGAGGAGCAGAGAAACTATTAGGAAGAGGGGACATGCTATTTATGCCAATTGGCGCATCCAAACCAATTCGTGTACAAGGAGCATTTTTATCAGACGAAGAGGTAGAGAATGTTGTTCACTTTGTTATCTCCCAACAAACAGCTCAATATCAAGAGGAGATGATACCGACAGATGTGAAAGAAGTGGACAAGGAAGTGGATGATGAGCTATACAATGATGCGGTCCAACTTGTCACTGATATGCAAACAGCTTCTGTATCTATGTTACAAAGACGTTTCCGAATCGGGTACACGAGAGCGGCAAGATTAATTGATGCGATGGAAGAACGGGGAATCGTAGGACCTTATGAAGGAAGTAAGCCAAGAGAAGTGCTGATAACGGGCGCAGAAGAGCAAATCAATTAAAAGTTTAAATAAGTGAATTGTGAGAATTTTATTATAAAAAAATAAACCATTGACGATGGTAGTGGATAAGTGATAGAATGAATTCGGTAAGAAACACCTCGTATAATTTTGGTAAAATAGCCCAAGAGTTTCTACCTAGCTGCTAAAAATGCTAGACTATGAGGAAATCGGTTCTCTATAACAAAGAATGATTTTTGTGAAGACAACCTTGCCTCATATCATCTACAGCATAGCTATGTAGAAATAAGGGGTAAGGTTTTATTTGTATACGAATGTCTTCTACTTAGGCTAGGGAGAAACAAATGGGGAATAGTGTGATATGAACAGGGCATGACCTGATTATATACATAATAATTTACTTTTGCTTAGGAGGAAGAAAGATGAAAAAGAAGGCTGGATTGCTATTATCATTAGCATTAGCATCAGGTGCAGTGTTAACAGGTTGTGGCAACAATGATGCAACAGACACAAATGACAACGCAGGTGGTAACGGAGACGCAGATGGAATTAGAGTCGGTATGGTTGCCGATGTTGGTGGGATTGATGACAGATCATTTAACCAGTCAACTTGGGAAGGTCTAAAGCTGTTCGCTGAAGAAAACGGCTTGGAAGTAAACGAAGATCTCCGATTTCAATCTTCTGAAAGTGATGCAGACTATGTGCCTAACTTAACATTGTTTGCGGAACAAGGATTTGACCTTACGTTCGGTGTTGGTTTCTTATTAGCTGACCCACTAGCAACTGTTGCTGAGCAATTCCCAGACAGCAAATTTGCAATTATTGATTCAGTAGTAAAAGCAGATAATGTGGTCAGCATTAATTTTGAAGAGCATGTTGGATCATTCTTAGTAGGTGTTGCTGCTGCAATGACAACAGAAACAAATACTGTAGGGTTTATCGGCGGGGTAGACAGTGAATTAATCCATAGATTTGAAGTAGGTTTTGTTCAAGGTGTGAAATCTGTAAATCCAGACATTGAAGTTATTGTTTCATATGCGAATGATTTTAACGCAGCTGACGTAGGAACGACTCTTGCTTCCGCAATGTACACTCAAGGTGCTGACATTATTTTCCACGCAGCTGGTGGAACTGGAAACGGTGTGTTCACAGAAGCGATTAACCGTGCGCAAAATGGTGAAAATGTATGGGTAATCGGTGTTGACCGTGACCAATCAGCTGACGGAGAATGGAGAGATGGAGACACTGTAAATAATGTAACATTGACTTCTATGTTAAAGCGTGTTGATGTTGCTGCAAATGATATCGCAACGAAAACATTAGAAGGTAATTTCCCTGGTGGACAAACAATTGTTTACGGTTTAGAAGATGATGGGGTTGGTGTAGTTGAAGATAATCTTAGCGAAGAAATCTTAGCAAGAATTGAAGATTACAGACAACAAATTCTTGATGGTGAAATCGAAGTTATTTCAACAAGAGCAGAAATGTTCGAGATGTTCCCAGAAATGGAATAAAACAAGATACAAAATGCATTGGCAATCACATGAATATCATTGTGTGATTGCCAATTTCTATGTTAGAATAAACAGCGAAAATATCCTTGTAATTTTGAAACGACTATATTAAAAAAAGGTAGGGCAACAAGATGGAATATGTAATTGAGATGAATAACATTACAAAAATATTCCCTGGGATTAAAGCCAACGATAACATTACCCTTCAGGTGAAAAAAGGAGAAATCCATGCCTTGCTTGGAGAAAATGGAGCTGGAAAGTCCACGCTGATGAATGTTCTCTTCGGTTTGTATCAACCGGAAGAAGGGCATATCAAAGTCAGAGGTGAACGTGTTGCTATTTCCAATCCGAATGTTGCAAATAAACTAGGGATTGGTATGGTTCATCAGCATTTTATGTTGGTACATAATTTTACTGTGACGGAAAATATTATTCTTGGTAGTGAACCGACGAAAGGCGGAAAGGTAAATATTGACCAAGCTGCCCAAGAAATCAAAAAGATTTCAGAACAATATGGATTGGCAGTAGATCCATATGCGAAGATTGAAGATATTTCTGTCGGCATGCAGCAACGTGTGGAAATATTAAAAATTCTTTATCGTGGTGCCGATATTCTAATCTTTGATGAGCCAACAGCAGTACTGACCCCTCAAGAGATTAAAGAACTAATTTCCATATTCAAACTACTGGTTAGTGAAGGGAAATCAATCATTCTCATCACTCATAAACTGAAAGAAATAAAAGAAGTGTGCGACCGTTGTACTGTTATTCGAAAAGGGAAAGGCATTGGAACAGTTGATGTAGCAAGTACAAGTACCAATGAGTTAGCAGAGCTGATGGTTGGTAGAGAGGTAAGCTTTAAAACAGAAAAAGCTGACGCAAATCCGACAGAAGAAGTATTGGTAGTGAAAGATTTAGTAGTACAGAACGCGCGACATGTACAGGCTGTCAATCATTTGAACTTAACTGTTCGTGCGGGTGAAATAGTTGGTATTGCCGGCGTCGAAGGAAATGGTCAAAGTGAGTTGATTGAAGCAATAACAGGGCTACGAAAAGCGGAGTCTGGATCGATTACATTAAAAGGAAAAGAGTTAATAAATTTACCAATCCGCAAAATAACGGAGTCTGGTATTGGCCATATTCCAGAAGATAGACATAAACATGGGTTAGTTTTGGATTATTCTGTTCAAGACAATATGGTACTGCAAACGTACTATCATGAACCGTATTCGAAAAATGGTTTTCTTCAGTTTGGTGAGATAAACAAGAAAGCAGACCGATTAATCAAAGAGTTTGATGTTCGTACTCCAAGTGAACACACACCGGCACGGGCATTATCAGGTGGAAACCAGCAAAAAGCAATTATCGCTCGTGAAGTAGATCGTTCTCCTGACCTGTTAATTGCAGCACAACCAACACGTGGGTTAGATGTTGGAGCAATTGAATTTATACACAAAAAATTGGTGCAAGAACGCGATGAAAACCGCGCAGTATTGCTTATTTCTTTAGAACTAGATGAAATTTTGAATGTTAGTGACCGTATTGCTGTTATTTATGAAGGGAAAATTGTTGCAGTTGTTGATGCAAAAGAAACCACTGAACAAGAATTAGGGCTGTTAATGG